>NZ_JBVHYH010000011.1:0-135875 GCF_055569135.1 Kitasatospora sp. NPDC029367 | reverse complement strand
CCGGGCGCTTCGTTCTTTCGTGTTTCCAGCTTATCAGATGTTTTCCGCTCCGTTTTCCGGAGTTTCATTCATCGGATTCGCTTTCCGCTTTGTCGTCCCGGTCTCCCGCGGCGACTCCGGAACTGTACGGGGACCGACCCGCCACATGCAAATCGCCTCCGCCCGGGGTCCGGGCGGAGGCGATCAGCAGTGACAACCGGTCAGCGGTGGACCACCGGCGAGGCGGTCAGCGGACCTCGGTGATCTCCGGGCCGCGCGCGAACGGGTCGAGCGAGCCGTAACGGCCCTCGCCCTCGGCCGCAGCGGCGGCGGCCGCCCCACCACCGTCGGCGACCATCTGGGCGTCCTCGGGGAGCTTCAGCACGATCGGGTCGCGCGGAGCCATCGGGGTCTCGCCGCGGACGACGACGGTCTGCCGGAAGACCTGCTCCAGGATCCCGGCCATCTCGGGCTGCACGGCGGCCTGGCCCGAGATCACACCGCGCAGGAACCAGCGCGGCCCGTCGCAGCCGACGAAGCGCACCAGCTGCACGCCCTGGGTACCGTCCGGCAGCTGCACCGGGACCTGGGCACGGAGGTGCCAGCCGAGCGGGCCCTCCTCCTCCTCGATCAGGCCGCCCTGCGCGGTGATGCCGTTGGCGATCTCCTCGCGGACCTCCCCCCAGATGCCCTCCGACTTCGGGGCCGCGAAGGCCTGGAGCTGGATGGCGCTGTTGCCGAGTACCAGGGTGGCCGCGACGATCGCGTCACCGGCGACCTCGACGCGGAGTTCCATGCCCTCGACGCCGGGGACCAGCAGACCCCCGAGGTCGACTCGTCCCTCCTCCGGCGTCTCCAGCTCGGAGTGGTCCCACGGGCCGTCCGGCCGCGGGGCCGGCGGCAGGCCGACCTTGTCGGCCGGGTCCAGCTCGGTCACGTTCTCGCTCTCGGCGGAACCTTCGACGTCATCGGCCGTCTCGTCGGCGCTGATGGCGTCGTCGGCGAGCTGCTCGACAGCGTCCTCGCTCTTCTGGCGACGACGGAACACGGTCACTGTCCTTCCCGGTCCAAGACCGATGCGAATACCTGCTCGGCTTCCTGCGAGGCCGCGGGAATGCTAGACCGCGGCGTGGCCACCGGTCGACCCGAACCCGCCCTCGGCACGTGCCGACCCCGGCAGCTCGGCCACCTCGTGGAAGCGGGCCTTCTCGACCTGCTGGATGACCAGCTGGGCGATCCGGTCCCCTCGGCGGAAGCTGACCCCCTCGCGCGGGTCCAGATTGACGACGATCACCTTGATCTCTCCACGGTACCCGGCATCGACCGTCCCCGGGGCGTTCACGAGGGCAACTCCGCAACGAGCTGCCAGCCCTGAGCGCGGGTGGACGAAGGCCGCGTAGCCGTCCGGCAGGGCGACGGCGATGCCGGTGGGGAGCACCGCCCGCTCACCGGGGGCCAGCTCGGCGTCGACGGTGGTCCGCAGGTCGGCACCGGCGTCCCCGGGCTGCGCGTACTCGGGCAGCGGCAGCTCGGCGTCGATGCGCCTGATCAGGATGTCCAGCTGCGGACGGGGGGTCTCGCTCAAGGGTTCACCTCAAAGGCTCGTGCGCGCTTCATCAGATCCGGGTCGTCGAGGACCTTCTCGATGTCCTCGGGACGACCGTGCGTGGTGAAGTGTTCCAGCTTCACCTGGATGAAGAGCGCCTGCGCACGCACGGCGACCGGTCCGTCCGGGCCGCCGATCCGCCCCTCGGCGGCGCTGTAGATCTTGCGGCCGCGCACCCCGGTGATCCAGGCGCGCAGGTGCAGCACCGAGTCGACGGGCACCGGGCTGAGGAAGTCGGTCTCCAGCCGGCCGGTCACCGCGGGCGCGTGCAGCAGCCAGTTCAGCGTTCCGAGGGTCTCGTCCATCGCCGTGGTCAGCACGCCGCCGTGGGCCAGCCCGGGGCCGCCCTGGTGCACGTCCCGGACGATGAACTCGGCGGTGACGTCCAGGCCCTCGCCGGCCACCGCGTCGATCCGCAGGCCGCCGGGGTGCTGGGGGCCGCAGCCGAAGCAGTGCTCGTAGTGGGAGCCGAGGTGGGTGCCGGGGGCGGGCGCCTGGGGGTGGCGCTCCGGCATCACGGCGTCCGGCGGCGGGGTGGTCGGGGTCGGGTTCGGGGTCGGCGGCAACGCGGGCGCCGGCCGGTCGGTGGGGGTGGTGGGGGTGGTCGTACCGGTCACGGCTCCCCAGCCTACCCAGGGGTAGCAAGGCCTCCGGCGGGGGTGGCGTCCCGCCCCGGGCGTCAGGGCGACCACAATGGGGGCATGTACGACGAACGCCTCACGGTGCCTCGCTCCTGGTGGCTGCTCCCGGTCGCAGTCGGTCTGACCCTGGCACTGATCCTGATCCGGGTCAGCGGACCGGCCGCCCTGGTCGGCCTGGTGGCCGGCATCGCCATCGGCGCGGTGGCGATCAGCAGTTACGGCTCGGCGCGGATCCGCGTGGTGCAGGGCTCGCTGGTGGCCGGACCGGCCCGGATCCCGGTGGACGCGCTGGGTGCCGCCCACGCGCTGAGCCCCGCCGAGGCGGCGGCCTGGCGCGGTCCGAAGGCCGATCCCCGCGCCTTCATGCTGCTGCGCAGCTACGTCCCGACGGCGCTGCGGGTCGAGGTGAGCGATCCGGCCGACCCGACGCCGTACCTGTACCTGTCGACGCGCTCGCCGATGAAGCTGGCCGAGGCGCTGGAGGAGGCCCGGCGCGGCGCCCGCACCTGACCGACGCGCCCGTGGGCCCCGCGAACGGGCCCCGAAAAACCGAGAGGGACGGTTCCGCTGCTGCGGGACCGTCCCTACGACTTTGTCCTGGCCGACTCGTGGCCGGCCGACTCCGTCCTCCCGGGTCCGTCCGCCAGGACGGACCGCGGACCTGCCGTCCGGCCCCGCTGCCCGGGGCCGGAAGGGGCGGTGTGCCGGTGCCGCGGGAGCCACGGGCACCTGGCGCTGTCCGCTGCGGTGCTCAGGCGCCGCAGTCCCGGCAGATCGGGTTGCCGTTCTTCTCGCTGTACAGCTGGCTGCGGTGGTGGACCAGGAAGCAGCTCATGCAGGTGAACTCATCGGCCTGCTTGGGCAGGACACGGACGGCGAGCTCCTCGTTCGAGAGGTCGGCACCGGGCAGCTCCATGCCCTCGGCGGCGTCGAACTCGTCGACGTCGACGGAGCCGCCGCCCTTGTCGTTCCGCCGAGCCTTGAGCTCCTCGATGCTGTCTTCGTTGAGCTCGTCGTCGGTCTTGCGTGGGGTGTCGTAGTCGGTTGCCATTTTTCGCTCTCCCCCTCCGGGTTGTGCGGTGTGTGCGGTATCTCCAGCGCACGTAACGCATGGGGGGTCGGTCTTGTGCCCGACCCGAGGCGGAGATTTTGCCTTACTTCAAGCCCCGTTACTCAATCGACACTCAGCCAGGGCTCCGTTGGGGTGATCCTCCGGGGCGTGGAAGGCCTCACGCAGGGCCATCGTAGAGCCCTCGCGCGCCCTTCGAACCGGCGACTCACAGTGAGCGAAGCCCGTACAGGTGTCCGTCGAATCCCTTGCCCACCAGGGATGCCGACCAATCCGACGGACCGACAGCAGACCGAATTCCGATCACGGACCGCGATCGGTGCCCTCGTTGGGGTGATCACTCTCCGGGGTCGGCCGGCGCCGTGGAGCGACACGGTGTGAGCTTGGTCACGTTCAGAATCTTCCGGGGCAAACCACGGAAAATCCACCCACTCCGCCCCCTCCCCCAGGGGGCGTGACGGCTCGGCGGGAGCGCCCCCGCGGGCCTCCTAGCCGGCGTTGCGGCGGGCCTCCCGGCGGGCCAGCAGCGCGGCCTGGCGCTCCTCGAACTTGCGCGCCTGGGCGTCCAGCCCGTCCAGGAAGACGCCCAGTTCGTTCTGCGCCAGCACGCCCTCCGGACCGAGCCCGTCGATCTCCATCACCCGCAGGTGCCGCAGCACCGGCTGGAGCACGTCGTCGTGGTGGATGCGCAGGTTGTACACCCCGCCGATGGCGATCTGGGCGGCGGCGCGCTCGAAGCCGGGGATCCCGTGGCCGGGCATCCGGAAGTTGATCACCACGTCGGCGATGGCGCGCATGGCCTGGTCCGGGGCGAGCTCCAGGGCGGCCTTCAGCAGGTTCCGGTAGAAGACCATGTGCAGGTTCTCGTCGTTGGCGATCTTCGCCAGCAGCTGGTCGCACAGCGGGTCGCCCGCGTACTTGCCGGTGTTGCGGTGCGAGATGCGGGTCGCGAGCTCCTGGAAGGCCACGTACGCGACCGAGTGCAGCATGCTGTGGGCGTTGTCGGACTCGAAGCCCTCGGACATGTGGGACATCCGGGCCCGCTCCAGCTCCACCGGGTCGACGGCCCGGGTGGCGAGCAGGAAGTCACGGATGGCTATCCCGTGCCGGCCCTCCTCGGCGGTCCAGCGGTGCACCCAGGTGCCCCAGGCGCCCTCGCGGCCGAACATGGTCGCGATCTCGTGGTGGTAGCTGGGGAGGTTGTCCTCGGTGAGCAGGTTCACCACCAGCGAGACCCGGCCGAGCGGGGTCACCTGGGACTGGTCCAGCGACCAGGCCTCGCCGCCCAGCACGCCGTCGAAGTCGCGGCCCTGGCTCCACGGGACGAACTCGTGCGGCATCCACTCCTTGGCCACGGTCAGGTGGCGGTTGAGCTCCTTCTCGACGACCTCTTCGAGGGCCAGGATCAGCCGCGCGTCGGTCCAGCCGCTCGATCCGAGCGAGGGGCTGCTCTGCAGAGGGACGATGGTCACGGTCTTGCTCCTGGGGACGGATTCACGCGCTGGACGGGCGCGTTGGGCGGGCACGCGTCGTGTCGGAGCCGTCGGCGGGCGAACCGGCCGGGCGCACTTACGGTTGCGTAGGTTACGACACCGTAAGTTGCTTGGGGCGGAAAAGACAAGCCGCCCCCGCCAGGCCTTATGTCGTCTTGACAGGCCTGGCGGGGGCGGCTGGAAACGGTCGCCCACGGAACGCGGCAGCGTCCGGGGCTGTTGGGGCGTGTCGGACCCGCCCCGGGGCGCAGAACGGCGCCGTGGGGCGGCTACGGGGACGGAATCCGCACCCGCATGGTGAGGCCGCCCCCGGCGCGCGGGGTGGCCTCGATGGTGCCGCCGTGGGCGCGCACCACCGAGCGGACGATGGACAGCCCCAGACCGACCCCCTTGTCGCTGCGGGTGCGGTCGGCGCCCTTGATCCGGCGGAACGGCTCGAAGATGTGCTCCAGCTCGTACCCGGGCACCACCGGGCCGGTGTTGGAGACCACCAGCTCGCCGCCGCCCGGCACGGTGGCCGTGGCCAGCTCGACCCAGCCGCCCGGGGTGTTGTAGCGGACCGCGTTCTGCAGCAGGTTGAGCGCCAGCCGCTCCAGCAGCACGCCGTTGCCCGCGACCACCGCCGGGTCGAGCTTGGAACGCAGCTCGACCTCCCGCTTGTCGGCCTCGCCCCGGGTCTGCTCCAGCGCCCGGGTGGCCACCTCGGACAGCTCCACGGCGCGCCGGTCGGTCAGTTCGTTCTCGCTGCGGGCGAGCAGCAGCAGGCCCTCGACCAGCTGCTCGCTGCGCTCGTTGGTGGCCAGCAGGGTCTTGCCGAGCTGCTGGAGGTCGGGCGAGGCGGCCGGGTCGGAGAGCTGGACCTCCAGCAGGGTGCGGTTGATCGCCAGCGGGGTGCGCAGCTCGTGCGAGGCGTTGGCGACGAAGCGGCGCTGGGAGTCGAAGGAGCGGTCCAGCCGGTCCAGCATGTCGTCGAAGGTGTCGGCGAGCTCCTTGAGCTCGTCGTCCGGGCCGTCCAGCTCGATCCGGCGGTGCAGGTCGGAGGAGGCGACGTCACGGGCGGTGCGGGTGATCCGGCCGAGCGGGCGCAGCACCCGGCCGGCCATCGCGTAGCCGGCCGCGAAGGCGATCACGGCGAGGCAGACCAGCACGGTGAGCAGCTTGCGCAGCAGGGTGTTGAGCGCCTGGTTGGCCTGGAAGGACCGCTGGTCGTTCAGCCACTGGTCGAGTGCGGACTGGGTGGTGATGACCTGGCCGTCCGCCGTCCGCACGGGGATGCCGTTGAGCACCAGGTGCGGCTGGCCGACCTGCTGGAGCGCCTGCTGGACGAAGAAGTACATCACCAGCAGCAGGACCACGCCGGCCATCAGGAACACCCCGCCGTAGAGCAGGGTGAGCCGCATCCGGATGGTCGGGCGGAAGGGCAGCCAGGCGAGCAGGCCGTCACCGGGGACGTAGGTCTCGGGCGGGTGCGGGCGGGACTGGCGGGGCGGGTGCACGGGCCTGGGCGGTACGGCGCGCGGGCCGCCGGCGGGCGCGCCGGAGGGCCCGCCGGCCGGGGGCGGCGGGGTGGTCATGATGGTCCTCTCGGGCGTCCGCCGGGGGCGGGCGCTGGGTACGGCGGGGGATCCTCGGGGGCGGATCCCGGGGCGGAGTCCGGCAGGCGGACTACGGGGGACGGACTCCGGGGGGCGGGTTCCGGTCAGATCCGGTAGCCGGAACCGGGCACGGTGACGATCACCGGCGGGTCGCCGAGCTTGCGGCGCAGCGTCATCACGGTGACCCGCACGACGTTGGTGAACGGGTCGGTGTGCTCGTCCCAGGCCTTCTCCAGGAGCTGCTCGGCGGAGACGACGGCGCCGCCGGCCCGCATCAGCACCTCCAGGACGGCGAACTCCTTGGGGGCGAGCTGGACGGTGCGCCCCTCCCGGATCACCTCGCGCCTGCCGGGGTCGAGCGAGATCCCGGCCCGCTCCAGCACCGGGGGCAGCGGGATGGTCGCGCGGCGGCCCAGCGCCCTTACCCGGGCGACGAGTTCGCTGAAGGCGAACGGCTTCGGAAGGTAGTCGTCGGCGCCGATCTCCAGGCCCTCGACCCGGTCGCTGATGTCGCCGGAGGCGGTCAGCATGATCACCCGGGTGGCCAGTCCCTGCTCGACCACCTTGCGGCAGACGTCGTCGCCGTGGACCAGTGGGAGGTCGCGGTCCAGGACCACCACGTCGTAGTCGTTGACCGCGATGCGCTGGAGCGCGGCCTCCCCGTCGTACACCACGTCGACGGCCATCGCCTCGCGGCGCAGGCCGGTCGCGACAGCCTCGGCGAGCAGCTGCTCGTCCTCGACGACGAGAACCCGCACGGTCGTTGTCCCTTCTCCAGGCCGGCCCCGGAAAGCGGACGCACGGCTCCGACGGTGCCTCCATCCTGCCTGGTCCTGCGGTAAAGCAGCGATAAGCTGCCCCTCGGGCAGGAGGCCCGGGCCCCGCGACGGTGACCGTTCGTGCCGGGAGCGCTCCGCTTGGACTGTGACACGGGCAACTTTCTTCCGCCGGGAGGTTTCCCGGCCCCCCGGGCGGGGAGGACAGCTGCACACCCGCGATCTGGCTGTTGGCCGATCGCACCCACCCGCCGTGCGTTCATCCGCGCCGGCCCTGGGGCTGGGAATTCACCGGGAGCGGCCGAAGGGCCGTCTCCGCGCCCGACCGGAGATCCACCACTCCTCGGACCGGGCGCATTCACCGGCTGGACCCTCCTCGGGGCGGAGAGCGCACGACCGTGCACGTCCGACACAGTAAGGGGGCCCGTATGGACGCCTTCAAGGCCGGAATCCTGCAGCGCATAGCCAATGCCGAGCAGGACCTGCACCGCGCGATCGAGGCCGGGGACGAGTTCCTCGCCGAGGTGGAGCAGTCCGAGCTGGACGATCTCCGTCGTCTGGCCGCCGAGCACGGTGTGGACACCGTGCTGGACCGCCACCGCACCGCCGCCTGACCCGACACGCCGGCACTCCGGCACCAGCGGCCCTGCGGGGGCCGTGCGAAACCCCAAGCCCTGGCATCCCCCGTGTGCCAGGGCTCTTCGCATGTCCGCAGGTCTTTCCGCCCCGCCTGTCCGTCGGCCCTTCCGCGCGCCTGTCCGCGGGGGCTCGCCGGGCCCCCGGTTCCGGAGGGCCCGGCGTCCCGCGTCCCGCGTCCCGGGTCAGTCCGCCCAGGCGCGCAGCGCGGCCAGCCGCTCCTGCAAGGGCTCGTACACGCCCGGGGCGGCGGCCACGGTCAGCTCGCCGTCCGGACCGTGCCCGGGGCGGCCGCCGACCAGCGCACCCGCCTCGGTGGCGATCAGGCAGCCGGCCGCGCGGTCCCAGGGGGCGAGCCCGCGCTCGTAGTAGCCGTCCAGCCGCCCGGCGGCCACGTCGCACAGGTCGACGGCGGCCGCCCCGGCCCGGCGGATATCCCGCACCTCGGGCATCAGGGCCAGCAGCACCTCGGCCTGGCGCACCCGCACCGGCTGGACGTAGTTGAAGCCGGTGGCGATCAGCGCCTGGCCCCAGGGCGGGGCCGGGCGGGTCGAGATCGGCCGGCCGTCGAGGTGGGCGCCGCGGCCCAGCACGGCGTGGAACAGCTCGCCGCGGGCCGGGACGTACACCACCCCGACGACGGCCCGGCCGTCCACCTCGGCGGCCACGCTGACCGCCCAGGAGGGCAGCCCGTAGAGGTAGTTGACCGTGCCGTCGAGCGGGTCGACGACCCAGCGCACCCCGCTGGTGCCGGGCCGCTCGGCGCCCTCCTCGCCCAGGTAGCCGTCCTGGGGGCGGCGGTCGGCGATCAGCTCCAGGACGAGCTTCTCGGAGGCGAGGTCCATCTCGGTGACCACGTCGACCGGGCTGCTCTTGGTGCCGGCCACCCCGAGGTCGGCGGGGCGGCCGTCGCGCAGCAGGACGCCGGCCCGGCGGGCCGCGTCCAGGGCTACGTCCAGCAGGTCGTCGAGGAGCCGGTCGTCGAGGGGCCGGCCGTCGGGCTGGGCGGGGGTGGGCACGGGATTCTCCTCCGGAAGGGGGTCAGCGCTCGGCGGCGGCCGGGCGCGGCGCGCGCGGGTTGGGGCAGCAGGCCACCGCGCACACGTCGTGGCCGGGGCCGAGGGTGCCGAGGGCGCAGCGGGTCACGCCCTCGCCGCGCTCGACGGCGGCCCGCTCCAGGACCAGCTCGCGCACCGCGGCGGTGAACCGCGGGTCGGCGCCGACGGTGGCCGCGCGGGAGACCGGCAGGCCCAGTTCGGCGGCCTTGGCGACGGCCTCGGTGTCGAGGTCGTACTTGACCTCCATGTGGTCGGAGACGAAACCGATCGGGACCATCACCACGGCCGGCGCGCCGTCGGTGTGCTGGGCCTCCAGGTGATCGCAGATGTCCGGTTCCAGCCACGGAATGTGCGGGGCGCCGCTGCGGCTCTGGAACACCAGCTGCCACGGCCGGTCGGCCACGCCGGTGCGCTCGGCGACGGCCGCGGCGATCAGCCGGGCCACGTCCAGGTGCTGGGCGACGTAGGCGCCACCGGGGGTGCCCCGGGCCGGGTCGTCCGGGGCACCGGAGGTCTCGGCCATCGCGTCCGGGATGGAGTGGGTGGTGAAGGCCAGCCGGGCTCCGGGCCGGACGGCCTCGGGCAGCTCGGCCAGGGCCGCCAGGGTGGCCTCGATCATCGGCTCGACGAAGCCGGGGTGGTTGTAGAAGTGCCGCAGCTTGTCGACGGTCAGCGCCGGGACACCCTCCTCGGCGAGGGCGGCCAGCGCGTCGGCCAGGTTCTCCCGGTACTGGCGGCAGCCCGAGTAGCCGGCGTAGGCGCTGGTGGCGAGCACGGCGATCCGCCGGTGGCCGGCCCCGGCCATCTCCCGCAGGGTGTCCACCAGGTACGGGGCCCAGTTGCGGTTGCCCCAGTACACCGGGAGGTCCAGCCCGTGCTCGGCGAAGTCCTTGCGCAGGGCGGCGAGCAGCTCCCGGTTCTGTTCGTTGATCGGACTGACGCCGCCGAACATGAAGTAGTGCTTGCCCACCTCCTTGAGCCGTTCCTTCGGGATGCCGCGGCCCCGGGTGACGTTCTCCAGGAACGGGACGACGTCCTCGGGGGCCTCGGGCCCGCCGAAGGACAGCAGCAGCAGGGCGTCGTACGGGGCGGCGCCGGAGGAGGAGGGTTTGCGCGCGTCGGACATGGCACCGATCCTGCCACTGAGGGGTCGGACACCGGCGCCGGGGCCGCCCGGGCGTCCGGAAAATACCGTTTGCCAACGTACGTAAGCTGTCTAGACCAGACTTGTTCCTTACCCTCCCTGCCCGGAGCTCCCGTGCTGTCCAGCTACCGCCGAATATTCGCCGCGCCCGGCACCGTGGCCTTCTCCTCCACCGGTTTCGTCTCCCGACTGCCGATCTCGATGACCGGCATCGGCATCGTGACCATGCTGTCCCAACTGCGCGGCTCGTACGGCGTGGCCGGACTCGTCTCGGCGACCCTGGCCGTCTCCGCCGCGGTCCTGGGCCCCCAGGTCTCCCGCCTGGTGGACCGGCACGGCCAGGCGAGGATCATCGTCCCGGCCATGGCCCTCACCATCGGCTCCGTCGTCGGCCTGCTGCTCTGCGCCCGGCTGGACGCCCCGGACTGGACGCTGTTCGTGTTCGCCGCCGGCATGGGCGTGATGCCGAGCACCGGCGCCATGGTCCGCGCCCGCTGGGCGCACCTCTACCGCGAGGACCCCGACCGGCTGCACACCGCCTACTCCTTCGAGGCCGTGGTCGACGAGGTCTGCTTCATCGTCGGCCCGATCCTCTCCATCGGCCTGGCCACCTCCGTCTTCCCGGAGGCCGGCGTGCTGCTCGCCGGGATCTTCCTGACCGTCGGCGTGCTGCTGTTCGCCGGTCAGCGCTCCACCGAGCCCCCGGTCCACGAGGCCGCCCGGCACCAGGGCAGCTCGGTGATCCGCAACCGCGGCCTCCAGGTGCTGATCCTCACCTTCGTCGCCACCGGCGCGATCTTCGGCTCGGTCGAGGTGGTCACCGTCGCCTACTCCGAGGCCCAGGGGCACAAGTCGGTCTCCAGCGTGATCCTCGCGCTGTGGGCGCTCGGCTCCTGCCTGGCCGGGGTGGTGTTCGGCGCGGTCAAGCTCACCGGCTCGATGGCGAAGCGCTTCTTCCTCGGCGTGCTGTTCATGGCGCTCAGCATGGTGCCGATCCTGCTGGTCGCCCACACCGTGCACGGCATCGGCGGACTGGTCGCGGTCGGCGCCGCCCTGCTCGTCGCCGGCATCGCCATCTCCCCCACCCTGATCACCGCGATGGCCCTGGTCGAACGGCTCGTCCCGGCCGCCCAGCTCACCGAGGGCATGACCTGGACCACCACCGGCCTGGCCCTCGGCGTCGCGGTCGGCTCCTCCGCCGCGGGCTGGGTGATCGACGCCTCCGGCGCCGCCGCCGGCTACTGGGTCCCGCTGACCGCCGGCGTACTCGGGGCCCTCGCCGCCCTGGCCGGACTCGGCCGACTGCGCGCCGGACTCGGCGCCGGGCAGCCCGCCGACCTGGCCGGGGGAACGCCCGGCCGACCCGTAGACGTCGAACGGTGAACTGACTAATCTCGCCCTACCCGCGGCCCTTACCCGTGGGTAGGGCCTGTCTCCCGGGATCCGTCGGACCAGGCCGCACCGGACCGCGCCGACCCGATCGGCCACGGAGCAGGAGGCAGCGCAATGCCCCAGGCCAGCACCGCGACCCCCACCCGGTGGACCAACTGGGCCGGCAACCAGAACGCCCGGCCGGCCCGGACCGCCACCCCCGGCACCGCGGCGGAACTGGCCCGGGAGATCGCCCGCGCCGCCGACCAGGGCCGCAGCGTCAAGGCCGTCGGCTCCGGCCACTCCTTCACCGCGATCGCCTCCCCCGGCGACGGCCTGCTGATCCGGCCGCACGCCCTCACCGCCGTCCGCGAACTCGACCGCGAGGCCGGCACCGTCACCGTCGAGTCCGGCCTCCCGCTCAGCCGCCTCAACCGCCTGCTCGCCGCCGAAGGCCTCTCCCTCACCAACATGGGCGACATCGAGGTCCAGACCGTCGCCGGCGCCACCAGCACCGGCACCCACGGCACCGGCCGCGACTCCGGCTCGCTCGCCGCCCAGATCCGCGCCCTGGAGATCGTGCTCGCCGACGGCAGCGTCCGGCACTGCTCCCCCACCGAGAACTCCCGGCTCTTCCAGGGCGCCCGGCTCGGCCTCGGCGCCCTCGGCGTGATCACCGCCCTCACCTTCGGCGTCGAACCGGCCTTCCTGCTCACCGCCCACGAGCAGCCGATGGCCTTCGACGAGGTGCTGGAACGCCTCGACGACCTCACCGCCGTCAACGAGCACTTCGAGTTCTACTGGTTCCCGCACACCGACCGCTGCTCGACCAAGCGCAACAACCGCAGCCAGGGGCCGGCCGCCCCGCTGCCCCGGTTCAAGGAGTGGCTGGAGGACGACTTCCTCTCCAACACCGTCTGGGAGGGCGCCTGCCGGGTCGGCCGCCGCTTCCCCGGCGCCGTCCCCTCGATCGCCTCGCTCGCCAGCCGCGCCTGGTCCGACCGCAGCTACACCGACACCGCGTACAAGGTGTTCACCAGCCCGCGCAGGGTCCGGTTCCTGGAGATGGAGTACGCCGTCCCGCGCGCGGCCGTCGCCGGGGTGCTGCGCGAGCTGAAGGCCCTGGTCGAGCGCTCCGACTGGAAGGTCAGCTTCCCGGTCGAGGTGCGCTTCGCCCCCGCCGACGACCTCTGGCTCTCCACCGCCTCCGGCCGGGACAGCGCCTACATCGCCGTCCACCTCTACCGGGGCACCCGCGACCAGGGCTACTTCACCGGCGTGGAAGAGCTGATGACCGCCCATCAGGGCCGCCCGCACTGGGGCAAGCTGCACACCCGCGACGCCGAGTACCTGGCAGGCGTCTACCCGCACTTCGGGGACTTCACCGCGCTGCGCGACGAGGTCGACCCCCAACGCGTCTTCGGCAACGACTACCTGCGGCGGGTCCTGGGGGCCTAGGGAGTCGGGGGGTCAGGGGGTCGCGGTGGCGGGCGGGGGCACCGTCGCGTTCGCCGGGGCGTCGCTCGGCACGGGCGGCTGCGGGGTGGCCTCACCGGTGGGCCTGCCCGAGCCGCCCGCCGACGGCGAGGCGCCGGCCGACGGGCTCGCACTCGAACTCGGGCCCGCCGAGGGCGACGCGCTCCCGCTCGCACCGCCGCTCGGGGTGGCGGTCGGCTCCCGGCCCGGCCGCGTCGTCGCCGGGGCCGAGGCCCCGTCGGACGGCGCGTCCTGCGAGCCGTACCCGGTGGACGGGCGCTGCGACGGCACGTCCTGCGGCGGCGGGTCCCTGCGCGTCACCGTGCCGCCGAAGGACGTCCCGTCACCCGACTCGCCCTTCACCGTCGCCGACACCGGCTGCCCGGTGACCAGCTCGAACGCCACGATCGGCGTCATCGCCAGGACGAAGACCAGGCCGGAGACCGCCGCGTAGCCCCGCCAGCCCAGCCGCCGGCGCGCCCGCACCACCTGCGGCGCGTTCCACTCCGAGGTGATCACCGGCGGCCCCGCCGGCTCCTGCGCCGGGTCCTGAGCCGGGTCCTGAGCCGGGAGCTGTTGCCCCACCGGCACCTGGCGCAGGCCGTTCACCGTCTGGTTCGGCCCGCGGTCCACCGCCTCGCGCAGCTGCTCACCGGTCCGCCGGAACACGTGCTGGAACACCGCGCCGCCGGTGGTGGCCCCGATGCTGACCACCGCGGCGCCCATGATCGTGCCGTACACGCCGAGTTCGGAGGCGAGCAGCGCGCCCACCACCGCGGCCAGCGCACTCGCCACGACCTGAGCCACACTCAGGTCGAGCCGCTTGCGCTCCTCCTTGCCGCCCTCCTCGGCGGGGTTCCGCTCCGGCATCAACATCCCTCGGTCCGTACGACTGCAACTCGAACAAGCCACTCCATCTTGCCCAAAGAAGGACACAAGGGACGAAAATGCGGTTCTCCGCTCCCGGATTGTGTGAAGATGATCACCGTTCATCCGCCGGTGGTCCGCCGTCGGGGGCGCGCGCTCTTGAGATTCCCGTGAATCGCGGGAGACTTGAGCGGCGAGCCGCCCCTCCGGATGCCACGAATGGAGTACTGTTCGTAAAGCCCGAGCCTTGGGTCGACTTGTCGACTGTGCCTTCACCGGCAGCTTGACGAAGAGCCACTGAGCGGGCACGCACGGCGACGCCGGTCCCGGATCGTCGCGAACACTCCGCGTGCGAGGACGGCCGGGACGCCCAGGCGCGACGTCGACGGATGGCGTGGCAAAAAGGCAACCGTGCCACAGCGGCGTGGCCGGGCGTAAGCCCGACACGCCGGGGAACTCAGCAAGGTTGTGGCCAGTCGCGAGTGGGCAGGCCACACTCAGTACGGGAGCAGCGACGCAGGTGACGTCGGCAGGCACAACCCGGGAGGTGACCGTGCCCGAACTGCGGGTTGTGGCCGTCAGCAACGACGGCACACGGCTGGTGCTCAAGGCTGCCGACAGCACGGAGTACACCCTCCCCATCGACGAGCGGCTGCGCGCCGCCATCCGCGGCGACCGGCCACGCCTCGGCCAGATCGAGATCGAGGTCGAGAGCCACCTCCGCCCCCGGGACATCCAGGCCCGGATACGAGCCGGAGCCTCCGCCGAGGAGGTCGCCCAGGCCGCCGGCATCTCCGTCGACCGGGTCCGCCGCTTCGAGGGGCCGGTCCTCGCCGAACGCGCCTTCATGGCCGAGCGCGCCCGCAAGACCGCCATCCGCCGCAACGGCGAGTCCCCCGGGCCGCAGCTCGGCGAGGCCGTCGCCGAGCGGCTCGCCCTGCGCGGCGCCGAGAAGGACACCGAACGCTGGGACTCCTGGCGGCGCGACGACGGCACCTGGGAGGTCATCCTCTCCTACCGTGCCGACGGCGAGGGCCGCAGCGCGTCCTGGACGTACGACCCGCCCCGGCGCCTGGTCCAGCCCAACGACGACGAGGCCCGTGCGCTGATCGGCGAGGCGGTCGAGCGCGAGGAGGACTCGGTCTTCCCGTTCATCCCGCGGATCGCCCGGCTCCCCCAGGACCGGCCGCCCCGCCCGATGATCGACCGGCCCTCGGCCGACCGCATCATGTCGGCGCGCGAGGTCCGCGAGTCGCGCGAGGCCACCGCCGACTCCCGGGACTCGCTGACCAGCCTGCTCGACGTCGTGCCGGCCTTCCGCGGCGACCTCGCCGTGGGCGGCCCCGCCCCGATCGAACCGGTGCCCGCCGAGGTCGCCGAGGAGACCGAGGAACCGGCCGCGGCCGCCGCCCCGGCGGTCGGCGCGGGCTCCGCCTACGCCGACATCCTGATGCCGCGCGCCGTCGCCCCGCACCGCGAGCGCCTGGTCGGCACCACCGACCGGCAGGCCGAGGCGGACGGCGTCCGGCCCGGCCGCCGGGCCACCGTGCCCAGCTGGGACGAGATCGTCTTCGGCAGCCGGCGCAAGAAGCAGGAGTAGTACCCCGCGCATGCCCCGCGCATGTCGGAGGGGCGGGAGGCCGGGCCTCCCGCCCCTCCGGCACGTCCGGGCTCAGCCCGGCTGGTCGGTCACCGCCACCGGGCGGCCCGGGTCACTCGACCACTCGCTCCACGAACCCGGGTACAGCACCGCGTCCAGGCCCGCCACCTCCATCGCCAGAATCTGGTGCGCCGCCGTCACGCCCGAACCGCAGTACACCGCCACCTCTCCCTCCGCCGCACCCAACGCCCGGAACCGGGCCCGCAGTTCGGCCGCCGGGCGGAACCTGCCGTCCGGGCCGACGTTCTCGGCGGTCGGCGCCGACACCGCACCCGGGATGTGTCCGGCCCGCGGGTCCACCGGCTCGCTCTCGCCCCGGTAGCGCTCCCCCGACCGGGCGTCCAGCAGCAGCCCGCTGCGCGCCCGGGCCGCGGCACCGTCCGCGTCCAGCGTCGGCAACTTCCCCGGTACGGGCTTGAAGTCGCCCTCCACCGGCTCCGGCAGCTCGGCCGTCACCGGCAGCCCGGCCGCCCGCCAGGCCGCGAAGCCGCCGTCCAGCACCCGGACGTTCGGGTGCCCGGCCCAGCGCAGCAGCCACCAGGCCCGCGCCGCCGCCATCGACGCCGCACCGTCGTACACCACGACCGGACGCCCGGAGCTCACCCCGAAGCCGCGCATCGCCGCGCCGAACTCCTCCGGATCCGGCAGCGGGTGGCGCCCGCCCCGGCCCGGGGCGCCCGGCGGGGCCGCGAGGTCCCGGTCCAGCTCGACGAAGTGGGCACCGGGCAGGTGCCCGGCCCGGTACTCCTCGGCCGCGGTCGGGCCGCCCGGCGCGGCACCGACCAACTGGTAGCGCACGTCCAGCAGCACCGGCGGCCGCGTGGAGGCGAGCGCCTCCCGCAGCTCGGCCGCGGAGATCAGCGGGGAACCGTCGTTGAAGGTGGTCATGCCGGCCATTGTCGCGCAGCGCGCCCGAACCGCGGCTCTTTGTGCGCTCTTTGCCGGACTTTCCGCGCGGGTCGAGGGTTGGGCACGCGCCAGAGTGGAAGCATCACCCTCGCGCGCCCGGATCTCCGTGCGCCCAACACCCGTGAGGAGGCCCGCATTGCCCGCGGTGGAACTCCGACTGGCCCAGGGCACACCCTGCTGGGTCAGCCTGCTGACCGACGACCTGCCCGGCGCGCGCGCCTTCTACGGCGAACTGCTCGGCTGGACGTACTCCCCCGGGCCCGGCCAACTCGGCGCCTACGTCCGGGCCGAGCTCGACGGCACCCCCGTCGCCGGCCTCGGCGTCTCCAGCACCACCGGCTTCCCGGTGCAGTGGACCACCTACTTCGCCGTGGACGACGCCGACCGCACCGCCCAGTTGGTGCGCGAGTGCGGGGGCACCGTCGCGGTCGGGCCGCTGCAGGCCGACGACGCCGGGCGGATGGCCATCGCCGCCGACCTCTCCGGCGCCGTCTTCGGCCTCTGGCAGGCCGATGAGCACCTCGGCCGGGAGGCCGGAACGGAGCCCGGCGGCCCTGCCTGGGCCGAACTGCTCACCCCGGACGCCGACGGCGCCGCCGTCTTCTACGGCACGGTGCTCGACCGGCCGGTCCGGCCCGCTGCCGACGAGAGCGCACTGCTGGTGCACGGGCGCCCGGTCGCGGGCATCCGCCACCGCGCCGACCTGCGCGGCCACCCGCCGCGCTGGCGCACCCACTTCGCCGTCCGGGACGCCGAACTGACCACCCGTCGCACCGTCGAACTCGGCGGCCGTGTCCTGGTCGAACCGCACGACACCGCCCGCGGCCGCGCCGCCCGGCTGGCCGACCCGCAGGGCGGGCACTTCTCGGTGCTCGAAGCGGCGGCGAGCTAGGCCTGCTGTTCCTCGAAGGGCAGCACGTCCGGGGAGAGCACCGAGGCGCGGGCGGTCGCGGCGGTCATCCGGCGGCGGTGGTGGCGGCGGCACAGCACCTCGTAGCCGATCTCGTCCTCGCTCACCGAGATGTCGCCGATCACCACCTGGGCGCCCTCGACCACCATCACGCCGCCGACCGTACGGGCGTTGTGGGTCGCCCGCGCGCCGCACCAGCAGAGCGCCTCGACCTGGAGCACCTCCACCCGGTCGGCCAGCTCGATCAGCCGCTGCGAACCGGGGAACAGCCGGGTGCGGAAGTCGGTGGTGATGCCGAAGGTGTAGACGTCGATGTCCAGCTCGTCCACCACCCGGGCCAGTTGGTCCACCTGCTCGGCGGCGAAGAACTGGGCCTCGTCGCAGATCAGGTAGTCCACCCGGCCGCCCGCCGACAGCCGCTGCACCACGTGCCCGTGGAAGTCGAAGTCGTCCGTCACCTCGACCGCGTCGGTGCGCAGGCCCAGCCGGCTGGAGATGGTCGCGGCGCCGGCCCGGTCGTTGCGGGTCAGGATGACGCCCTGTCGGCCGCGCGCCGAGTGGTTGTGGTCCATCTGCAGCGCCAGCGTCGACTTGCCGCAGTCCATCGTGCCCGAGAAGAACACCAGTTCAGCCATGGGTGGAGCAAGGGCCTTTCACATCAAGGGGGTTCGGGCGCGAAGGGGTCAAGGGTCCGCCTCAGCCCCGGACTTCGAGCAGCGGCACGAACTGTTCGACCGGGGTCATCGAGCCGTGCAGGCCGATCATCGCGGACTCGCCGGGCTCGTTGCGGGAGGCGATGATCGCGATGTCGTCGCGCGCCGCGGCGACCACGTCGCCGATCCGCAGGTACACCCGCTCGTCCACGGTCGGGCCGAACCAGCCCGCCGCGATCGCCTCGTCCCGGGTGGCTACCCACATCCGGTCGCCCAGCACCTCGCTCCAGACCGTGTGCACGTCGGCCGCGGCACCCGGCACCGCGTACACGTGCCGGGCCCGGCCCTCGCCGCCCAGCAGTGCGACACCGGCACCGAGCTCCCAGTCCTCGTCGAAGTCGATCCGGTCCTCGGGGGCGATGTCGATCATGCCGTGGTCGGCCGTCACGTACATCGCCGACCGCGGCGGCAGCTGCTCGGCCAGCCGGCGGGCCAGCCGGTCCACCGCGTCCAGCGTCATCCGCCACTCGTCGGAGTCCACCCCGAAGCGGTGGCCCGCGCCGTCCAGCTCGCTGACGTAGGTGTACACCAGCGCCCGGTCGTGCTCGGCCAGCCAGGAGGCGGCCAGGTCCATCCGCTCCTCGCCGGTGGTGCGGCCCAGGAAGGTCCCGCCGGACAGCGCCACCCTGGTCAGCGGGGTCTGGGCGAACAGCGGGGAGGACACCTGGGCGGTCGCCACCCCGGCCCGGTGGGTCTGCTCGAACACCGTCGGGTACGGCTGCCAGACCTGCGGGTCGGTGTGCGGCTGCCAGCGCAGCTGGTTCATCAGGTAGTCGGCGCCCGGCACCGCCACCGTGTACCCGGCCAGGCCGTGCAGGCCGGGCGGCGTGCCCGTGCCGACCGAGGCCAGCGAGGTCGCGGTGGTCGACGGGAAGCCCGCGGTCAGCGGACGGCCCGAGCCGCCCAGCGAGCTCCCGGCCAGCGAGGACAGGAACGGCGCGTACTCGGGGTGGCGCAGCAGCAGCTCCCAGCCCAGGCCGTCCACCAGGAAGACCACCGCCCGGTCGGCCGGGGCGATCGGCAGCGTCGCGGTGAACCCCGGGACGCCCAGGCCCGCCGCCACCGAGGGCAGCAGGTCGCAGAGCGAGCCGCTGCCGTACGGGGGCGCGGGGGCGTCGGCCGGGTCGAGGATCTCGAAGGCGTCGAAGCCGTCGGGGGGTGCGAAGGACATGGAACCGGATTCGTAGCGGGCGGGACCGCGCGCGGGCACGCGATCGGGAACGGCGGGGCTCGGTGGCCGGGCGCGACGGGGCCCGGCCGGGACCTCAGACCCGCGGGCCGTTGTCGATCGTCGCGTCGGACAGCGCCCGGGCGAACAGCAGCGCCTGGGCCACCGTCTCCGGGCCGTCCCCGGCCTCGCTCACCCGCAGCGAGAGGTCGTCGGCCGTGGCCGAACCGGTGTAGCCGTGGTCGGCCTCGCAGTTCGGGTCCGAGCAGCCGGCCGGCTCCAGGTCCAGGCGCTGGACCGCGCCCCAGCCGATGGTCAGCACCACCTCGCGCGGCAGCGTCCCGGGCGTGTACGTCTCCGGGTTCGCCACCATCCGGCTCAGCACGACCGAGCCAATCCGGTCCAGCCGGACGCTCTCCGTCGAGGTGGTGGCGAACGGCACGGCCGGGCTGCCGGCGTCGCCCGACTGCTCGTCGGTGTGGCTCACCACGAACCGGGTCGGGGTGAGCACCAGCACCGTCACGTGCCGGCGCACCTCGTTGGAGTCGAAGGTCGTCTCCTGGTGCACCAGGTAGGAGCTGATCGGCTCCGGGCCCACCGCGGACTCGACCGCCTCGGACACCAGGGCCGGGTAGTAGCCACTGCGCTCGATCGCCGAGCGCAGGTCCTGAGTGGTGGTGGTACCGGTCTTCGCCATAACTCCATCCTGGCATGGTCCGCCGACGAAGCGGGCGGCGCGGCGCCGAGCTTCGGACATCAGCGCCCACGGGCAGGCGCAACCAAGGAAGGTTACAGGGTGTCCATCGCGCGCGGGCCCAGATCGCTGCGGACGGGCAGCGGGGCGACCCGCACCCGCGCCCCCAGGATCGCCAGCCCGTGCGGGGCGACGACCACCGGTTCGAGGTCCACGGAGGCGATCTCCGGTAGGTCGTCCACCAACTGCGACACCCGCAGCAGCAGTTCCTCCAGCGCGCCGGTGTCCACCGCCTCGGCGCCGCGCCAGCCGAACAGCAGCGGTGCCGCCCGCACCTCGCGGATCAGGGCGGCGACGTCCTGGTCGGTGGCCGGTACGAGGCGGTGGGCCACGTCGCCGAGCAGCTCGGCGGGGGCGCCGGCCAGGCCGAAGGACAGGATCGCGCCGACGGCCGGGTCGACCGTGGCGCCGATCACGGTGTCCACGCCGCGCGGGGCCATCCGCTGCACCACCAGCTGGGCGCCGGCCGCGCCGCCGAGCAGGGCGTCCAGCTCGCGGTGGGCGCGGCGCAGGCCCTCCTCGCCGGTCAGGTCCAGCCGGACGCTGCCCAGGTCGGGGCGGTGGCGCAGGTGCGGGGCGGTCGCCTTCAGGGCCACCGGGTAGCCGAGCTGCTCGGCGGCCCGGACGGCCTCCTGCTCGTCGGGGGCGGGCAGCGTGGGCGAGACGTCGATGCCGTAGCGGCCCAGCAACAGCCGGGCCTCGGAGTCGGACAGGGTGATCCGGGCACCGCCGGGCTGGGTGCGCGCGGCGACCGCGGTGCGGGTGCTGAGTGCCGCGTCCACCAGGGCGCGGGCGCCGGGCTGGTCGATCCGGTCCAGGTCGGGGACGCGTGCCGTCTCCTCCGCCGCGGCGGTGCGGCGGCGCCACTCGGCGTAGTGCACGGCGTGCGCGAGGGCGCGCACGGCCCGCTCGGGCGCCCCGTAGGCCGGGATCCCACCCGGGCGCAGCCGGGTCGGCAGGTCGGTCAGGGCCAGGTGGGCCAGCACCAGGGGCTTGCCCAACTCCCGCGCCCGCTCGCCCGCTTCGAGCAGGGCGGTGGCGATCTCCGGGTCGTCCGAGCCCATCTCGGGGTCGTCCGGGCCGGTCAGCCGGCCGCCCATGAAGGCGTGCGCGGAGGTGCCGATCGGCGGGATGGCGACGGCGATCACCGCGTCCACGGCCGGGTCGCTGAGCGCGACGTCCAGGGCGATCCGGAAGTTCTCCCCGGTCGCGGCGGTGGTGAGGTCGACCGGCGTGCGCGGCCGCAGCCCGGCGCTCAGGCAGGTGTCGTAGGTGAGCAGGCCCAGCGAGTCGGAGTTGCCGACCACGGCGACCCGGTCGCCCGGCGGCAGCGGCTGCTGGGCGAGCAGCTCGCCGGTGTCGAACAGCTCGGTGATGGTCGCCACCCTGGTGACCCCGGCCTGTTCGAACAGCGCGTCCACGGTGGCGTCCTGCAGGCCGGTGGCGGTGGCCGGGACGGCGTGGCCGGGCGGCAGGCTGCCGGTGTGGCGGGCACCCTTGACCACCACCACCGGCTTGGCCGTGGCCAGCCGGCGCGCGATCCGGGTGAACTTGCGCGGGTTGCCGAAGGACTCCAGGTAGAGCAGCACCACCTCGGTGGCCTCGTCCTCGGCCCAGTACTGCAGGAAGTCGTTGCCGGAGACGTCCGAGCGGTTGCCGACCGAGGCGAAGGAGGAGACGCCGAGGCCGCGCCGGTGGGCGGACTCCAGCAGGGCCACGCCGATCGCCCCGGACTGGCAGAAGATCCCGAAGCCGCCGCGGTCCGGCAGGTGCGGGGCGAGCGAGGCGTTCAGCGGGCGGTCGGGGTCGGTGTTGATCAGGCCGAAGGCGTTCGGGCCGACCACCCGCATGCCCGCCGCGCGGGCCTGGCGGACCAGGGCGCGCTGGCGGTCGCGGCCCTCCGGGCCGGTCTCGGCGTAGCCGGCGGTGACCACCACCAGGCCCTGCACGCCGTGCGCGCCGCACTCGGCGACGGCCGCCGGGACGACGCTCTCGGGGACGGCGATCACCGCGAGGTCGACCGGCCCGGGAATGTCCAGAATCGAGCGGTGCACCGGGACGCCGTCCAGTTCGGTGCCGGGCGGGGCGCTGCGGTTGACCGCGTAGACGGTGCGCGGGGCGTCCTTGGACTCGTACCGGCTCTCGAACTCGGTGTCGAAGCTGCCGAGCAGGTCGCGCAGCAGGGCCCGGCCGACGGTCTGCGGATTGCGGGAGACGCCGATCACGGCCACCGAGCGCGGGGTGAGCAGCCGCTGCACCGAGCGGGCCTCGGCGCGGTGCTCGCGGGCTCGCATCACGGCGAGTGAGCGGTCGGTCTGTTCGAGGTCGAACTCCAGGTGCACCACGCCGTCGGCGAAGCTGCGGTGCTGGGTGTAGCCGGCGTCGGTGAAGACCTTCACCATCTTGCGGTTCTCCGGCAGCACCTCGGCCTGGAAGCGGCGGATGCCCCGCTCCTGGGCCACCGCCGCGATGTGCTCCAGCAGCGCGGAGGCCACGCCGCGGCCCTGGTGGGCATCCTGGACCAGGAAGGCGACCTCGGCGTCGGTGCCGTCGTCGGAGGGGCGGCCGTCGGCGTCGATCCGGTCGTAGCGGACGGTCGCGATGAAGTGGTCCCGGACCACCACGGCGAGGCCGACCCGGTTCACGAAGTCGTGGTGGGTGAAGCGGCGGACGTCCTTGTCGGAGAGCCGCGGGTAGGGGGCGAAGAAGCGGAAGTACTTGGACTGGTCGGAGACCTGTTCGTAGAACTCCACCAGCCGCCCGGCGTCGCCGGGGGTGATCGGCCGGATCCGGGCCGTGCCGCCGTCGCGCAGCAGGATGTCGGCTTCCCAGTGCTGCGGATAGTCGGGTTGCGCGGGGTTCGCCACCGCGGGGTCTTCCACATTCGTCAGGTTATCCGGCGGCGGGCCGAATGGCGCCGGGCGCGCGCTCACGGCAGGGTGGACAGGGCCACTGGCCGGGCCTTATGCCCCGAAAAGAAACAATCACAAGTCCCGAACGCGGCGCCTCGCCGGGGTTGCCTGCGTGCAACACTGGTCTAGACAACACGGTCGTTCCCCCCGCTCGCCCGAGCACGGCCGTGACCAGCTTCACCGGAAAGGCACGTCTCATGGCTGAGCGCCGCGTCACCATCGGTTGGGCCGAGGGCCTGCACGCCCGTCCCGCCTCCGTCTTCGTCCGGGCCGTCACGGCCACCGGCGTGCCGATCACCATCGCCAAGCCTGGCGGCAACCCCGTGAACGCCGCCTCCATGCTCGGCCTGCTCGCCCTGGGTGCCCAGAGCGGCGACGAGGTCATCCTGGCCTCCGACGCCCCCGGCGCCGACGAGGCCCTCGACCGCCTCGCCAAGCTGGTCTCCGAAGGCCTCGACGAGCTCCCGGCCGCCGCCTGAGCCCCCGCGCGCCACGCGTGACCTGACCGAGGCCCCCGGGATCGCCCCCGGGGGCTTCGGCCGTTTGTCAGCCCTTCACGCAGATCACCTGCTTGAGGTGCGCGACCACCTCGACCAGGTCCTTCTGCTGCTCGATGACCTTCTCGATGTTCTTGTACGCGCCCGGGATCTCGTCCACCACTCCACTGTCCTTGCGGCACTCCACGCCCTTGGTCTGCTCGGCCAGGTCGCGCGTGGTGAACCGCTTCTTCGCCGCGGTGCGGCTCATCTTGCGGCCGGCGCCGTGCGAGGCGGAGTTGAACGACGCCGCGTTGCCCAGGCCGCGGACGATGTAGGAGCCCGTCCCCATCGAACCCGGGATGATCCCGAGGTCACCGGAGCCGGCCCTGATCGCGCCCTTGCGGGTCACCAGCAGGTCGACGCCGTCGTACCGCTCCTCCGAGACGTAGTTGTGGTGGCAGCTGATCACCTCGTCGAAGGTGACCTGCGCCTTGTCGAACTCGCGGCGGACGACGTCCTGGAGGAGCGCCATCATCAGGGCGCGGTTGTGCTTCGCGTACTCCTGCGCCCAGAAGAGGTCCTGGCGGTAGTCGGCCATCTCCGGCGTCTTCGCGAGGAAGACCGCGAGATCCCGGTCGACCAGCCCCTGGTTGTGCGGCTGGGCGCGGGCGACGCTCATGTGGTGCTCGGCCAGCTCCTTACCGATGTTGCGGGAGCCGGAGTGCAGCATCAGCCAGACCGCATCGGTCGTATCGACACACAGTTCGATGAAGTGATTTCCTCCACCGAGCGTCGCCATCTGCTGCATCGCCCGCTCGCGGCGCCACTTGACGTCCTCCGCGATGCCGTCGAAGCGCTGCCAGAAGTCGTCCCAGCCCTCCGCGCGGAAGCCGGGCAGCGTGGCCGGGTCGACCGGGTCGGTGTGCAGGCCGCGGCCGACCGGGATGGCCTGCTCGATCTTGGAGCGCAGGGCGGAGAGGTCGTCCGGGAGGTCCTCGGCGGTGAGGGAGGTCTTCACCGCGCTCATCCCGCAGCCGATGTCGACGCCGACCGCCGCCGGGCAGACCGCGTCCTTCATAGCGATGACGGAACCGACCGTCGCGCCCTTGCCCAGGTGGACGTCCGGCATCACGGCGAGGCCGTGCAGCCACGGCAGGGAGCTGATGTTGCGCAGCTGCTGGAGGGCCGCGCCCTCGACCGTCGCCGGGTCGGTCCACATCCGGATCGGGACGCGGATGCCGGGTACTTCGGTGTACGACATGGGTGAACGACCTCCAGAGGTCGGGTGGTTCGGGAAAGGTATGCCGCGCGAAAGAGGATCCCGGCGCGGCTCGGGGAAGTTCAGGGGGCGACTGCGCTCAGGCGGCCAGGGCGGAGCAGGGGAGATACGGCCTCGGGGAGCGCCGTCGTATGGCTTGCTCGACCCGCATGGTGACCGCCTCCCTTCGCTGCTCGCAGTTCGCACGTGTTGTGCGTCGGGGAACATCTATCCACGGAACGGGCCGGGCCCGCAACGGATTTAAGAACGCGTCCGGCCCGGCGGAGCGAAGGCGCTCCACCGGGCCGGAGGGGACAGCGGAAGGCGTCAGCTGACGACGGTGACCTCGCCGATCCCGAGCGCCCGCACGTCCGCCTCGATCGCGGCGGCGTCGCCGACCAGGACGGTGACCAGGCGGTCCGGCGGGAAGGCCGCGACCACGGCCTCGGTGGCCGCTGCGGTGGGCAGTTCGGCCAGCTGCCGGTAGACCTCGGCCTGGTAGTCGTCGGGGAGGTACTGCTCGACCTGGTCGGCCAGGGTGCCGGCGACCGAGCCCGCGGTCTCGTACTTGAGCGGCGCGACGCCGACCAGGAACTGCACGGCCTCGTCGCGCTCGGCGTCGGTGAGGCCCTCGGCGGCGAGGGTGCGCAGGATGGTCCAGGTGTCGGCGAGCGCGGGGGCGGTGGAGGCGGTGTCCACCGAGCCGCTGATGGCGAGCAGCGAGCGCCCGCTGCCGTCGGCGGCGGAGCGCAGCGGCTGGGCGAAGGCCCGGACGCCGTAGGTGTAGCCCTTCTCCTCGCGCAGGACGCGGTCGAGGCGGGAGGTGAGGGTGCCGCCGAGGCAGTAGGTGCCGAGGATCTGGGCGGCCCAGACCGGGTCGTGGCGGTCGGGGCCGATCCGGCCGATCAGCAGCTGGGTCTGGACGGAGCCGGGGCGGTCGACGATGAGGACGCGGCCGCGGTCGTCCCCGGTGACCGGGGCGTGGGTGGAGGGCTCCGCCGCGGTGCCGGTCCAGGTGCCGAGGGTGCTCTCCAGCAGGGCGGGGAGGTCGACGCCGGTGAGGTCGCCGACCACCACGACGGTGGTGGTGGCGGGGCGCACGTGGGCGTCGTAGAAGGCCTTGACGGCCGCGCGGTCGATCGACTTGACGGTGTCGGCGGTGCCGCTGCGGGGCCGGGAGAGGCGGTCCGCGGCCTCGAAGAGCTCGGCGTAGAGGGCCTTGGCGGCGCGCCGGGCGGGGTTGGCCTGCTCGTGGACGATCTCGTCGAGGCGGTTGGCGACGAGGCGCTCGATCTCCTCGGCCGGGAGGGCGGGGGCGCGCAGGGCGTCGGAGAGCAGGGTGAGGCCGCGCTGGAGCCGGGAGGCGGGGACTTCGAGGGCGACCCGGATGCAGGGGTGGTCGGCGTGGGCGTCGAGGGTGGCCCCGGCGCGCTCCAGCTCGCCGGCGAACTCCTCGGCGGTGAGGGTGTCGGTGCCCTCGTTGAGGGCGCGGGCGAGGATGGCGGCGACGCCGTCGAGGCCCTCGGGCTCGGCGGCGAGCGGGGCGTCGAGGAGGACCTCGACGGCGACCAGCTGCTGGCCGGGCCGGTGGCAGTGCAGCACGGTGATGCCGTTGCCGAGGGCGGTCCGCTCGGGGGCGGGGAAGGCCCAGGGGCCGGGGGTGCCGGGCTGGGGCTGGGGGTGGAAGGTCATCGCGGGGACGTAGTCGGTGCTCATACGGCGGCACCCTCCTCTTCGGAAGCGGCGTCGGAAGCGTCGTCGGCGGCGGTCGCGGTCGGCTCGTAGACGAGGACGGCCCGGTTGTCGGGGTGGAGCCGGGCCTTGGCGACGGCCTGGACCTCTTCGGCGGTGACGTCGAGGACCTTGGGGAGGGCGTCGTTCAGCAGCTTGGGGTCGCCGAACAGGACGGCGTAGCGGCAGAGTTCGTCGGCGCGGCCGGCGACGGTGGTGAGCCGGTCGAGCCACTCGCGCTCGATCTGGGCCTGGGCGCGCTCGAGTTCCTCGGGGGTGGGGCCCTCGGCGGCGAATCGGGCGAGCTCCTCGTCGACGGCGGCGTCGATCTGGGCGATGGTGGCGTCGCCGGAGGTCTTGACGTCGAGCCAGCCGAGGCTGGGGGCGCCGGCGAGGCGCAGCAGGCCGAAGCCGGCGGCGACGGCGGTGCGGTCGCGGCGGACGAGCCGGTTGTAGAGGCGGCTGGACTCGCCGCTGCCGAGGATGGTGAGCGCGAGGTCGGCGGCGTCGGCCTCGCGGGTGCCGTCGTGCGGCAGGCGGTAGGCGGCCATCAGGGCGCGGGAGGGGACGTCCTCGGCGAGTTCCTGGCGCAGTTCGCGGCCGATGGTGTCGGGGAGTTCGCCGGAGCGCGGGGGCTGCTTGCCGTCGTGCGCGGGGATGGAGCCGAAGTACTTCTCGACCCAGGCGATGGTCTGCTCCGGGTCGATGTCGCCGACCACGGAGAGCACCGCGTTGTTGGGCGCGTAGTAGGTGCGGAAGAACGCGCGGGCGTCCTCCAGGGTGGCGGCGTCGAGGTCGGCCATGGAGCCGATCGGGGTGTGGTGGTACGGGTGGCCCTCGGGGTAGGAGAGCGCGGTGAGCTTCTCGAAGGCGGTGCCGTACGGGACGTTGTCGTAGCGCTGGCGGCGCTCGTTCTTGACGACGGCGCGCTGGTTCTCCATGGACGTCTCGTCGAGGGCGGCGAGCAGCGAGCCCATCCGGTCGGCCTCCAGCCAGAGGGCGAGCTCCAGCTGGTGGGCGGGCATGGTCTCGTAGTAGTTGGTGCGCTCGAAGCTGGTGGTGCCGTTGAGCGAGCCGCCGGCGCCCTGGACGAGCTCGAAGTGCCCGTTGTTGGAGACGTTGGCGGAGCCCTGGAACATCAGGTGCTCGAAGAGGTGGGCGAGGCCGGTGCGGCCCTTGACCTCGTGGCGGGAGCCGACGTCGTACCAGAGGCAGACCGCGGCGACCGGGGTGAGGCGGTCCTCGGAGAGGACGACGCGCAGGCCGTTGGCCAGGCGGTGCTCGGTGATGGCGATGCCTCGGCTGGAGGCGGGGGCCGGGTTGGCCATGCGCTCGGGTCCTTCCCGTCGTCGATGTCGGGGTTCGTGTGGCGTCCCCCATTGTGGTGCAACGCGTGGGGGGCGTGTTTGTGTCCGCGCGGAAGCGGCGTTCGCCAGGGGCGGAAGAGGGCCGCTGACCGGGAGTGTCGGCGCGAGGGTCCACAATGGGGGCGCCGTGCCCTGTCGGTCGCACCCGGTTGACGGGTCGCGGCGGCAGGACGGTGAATCAGGGAGCCGGGGCGGCGAAGCCCGTCCGGTGACCGGACCGGACGGCCGACGTCCGGCCGACGACACAGCCAGCGACACGTAAGGGAGCCCCGCCGCGATGGCCCGCCGCAGTTCGCAGACCCCGCCGCCCGGAGACTTCGAGGAGCGGATCCTCGACGTCGACGTCGTGGACGAGATGCAGGGCTCCTTCCTGGAGTACGCCTACTCGGTGATCTACTCGCGTGCGCTGCCCGACGCGCGGGACGGTCTCAAGCCGGTGCACCGCCGGATCCTGTACCAGGCCAACGAGATGGGCCTGCGTCCGGACCGGGCGCACGTCAAGTGCGCGCGCGTGGTGGGCGAGGTGATGGGCCGGCTGCACCCGCACGGCGACCAGTCGATCTACGACTCGGTGGTGCGCATGGCGCAGCCGTTCTCGATGCGGCTGCCGCTGATCGACGGGCACGGCAACTTCGGTTCGCTGGGCAACGACGACCCGCCGGCGGCGATGCGGTACACCGAGTCGCGGCTGACGGCGGCCTCGATGGCGATGGTGGAGTCGATCCACGAGGACACCGTCGACTTCGGGCCGAACTACGACGGCAGCGAGCAGGAGCCGCTGGCGCTGCCGGCCGCGTTCCCGAACCTGCTGGTGAACGGCGCGACCGGCATCGCGGTGGGCATGGCGACGAACATGCCGCCGCACAACCTGTCCGAGGTGGTGGCGGCGGCCCGGCACCTGATCAAGCACCCGAGCGCGGACCTGGACACGCTGATGCGGTTCGTGCCCGGTCCGGACCTGCCGACGGGCGGGCGGATCGTGGGCCTGTCGGGCATCCGGGACGCCTACGAGTCGGGCCGCGGCACGTTCAGGATCCGGGCCACCACGACGATCGAGAACGTCACGGCGCGCCGCAAGGGCATCGTGGTGACCGAGCTGCCGTACAACGTCGGCCCGGAGAAGGTCATCTCGAAGATCAAGGACCTGGTCAACGCGAAGAAGCTGCAGGGCATCGCGGACGTCAAGGACCTGACCGACCGCGAGCACGGGCTGCGGCTGGTGATCGAGGTGAAGAACGGCTTCGTGCCGGAGGCGCTGCTGGAGCAGCTCTACAAGCTGACGCCGTTGGAGGAGACCTTCGGCATCAACAACGTGGCGCTGGTGGACGGGCAGCCGCTGACGCTGGGCCTCAAGGAGCTGCTGGAGGTCTACGTCGACCACCGCTTCACGGTGGTGCGCCGGCGCAGCGACTTCCGCCGCCGCAAGCGGGAGGAGCGGCTGCACCTGGTCGAGGGCCTGCTGGTGGCCCTGGTGGACATCGACGAGGTCATCGCGGTCATCCGGTCGAGTGACAACGCCCAGCAGGCGAAGGAGCGCCTGATGGAGCGCTTCTCTCTGTCGGAGACGCAGACCGGCTACATCCTGGACACCCCGCTGCGCCGGCTGACCAGGTTCGACCGGGTGGAGCTGGAGCAGGAGAAGGAGAAGCTGAACGCGGAGATCGCGGAGCTGACCGAGATCCTGGAGTCGGATCCCCGGCTGCGCAGCGTGGTGTCGTCCGAACTGGGCGCGGTGTCCAAGCAGTTCGGGACGGAGCGGCGCACGGTGCTGCTGGAGGCGGGGGCGGCTCCGTCGGCGGCGCTGACGGTGCCGCTGGAGGTGGCGGACGACCCGTGCCGGGTGCTGCTGTCCTCGACGGGGCTGCTGGCGCGGACGGCGGACGGCGAGCCGTTCGAGCTGTCGGAGAAGCGGGCGAAGCACGACGTGATCGTGTCGGCGGTGCCGGCCACGGCGCGGGCGGACGTGGGTGTGGTGACGTCCGCGGGCCGGGTGCTGCGGCTGCCGGTGATCGACCTGCCGGCGCTGCCGCCGATGCCCTCGCCGACGCTGGCGGGCGGGGCCGCGGTGGAGGAGTTCCTGCGGCTGGAGGCGGGCGAGCGGGTGCTGGCGCTGACCACGCTGGACGAGTCCTCGCCGGGGCTGGCGCTGGGCACGGTGCAGGGTGTGGTGAAGCGGGTGGTGCCGGAGTGGCCGGCGAACAAGGACGAGTTCGAGGTGATCGCCCTCAAGGACGGCGACGAGCTGGTGGGCGCGGTCGAACTGCGCACCGGCGAGGAGGACCTGGTCTTCATCACCTCGGACGCCCAGCTGCTGCGCTACCCGGCGGGGCAGGTCCGTCCGCAGGGCCGTCCGGCGGGCGGCATGGCGGGCATCAAGCTGTCGGACGGCGCCCGGGTGCTGTCGTTCACGGCGGTGGACCCGGGTGCGGACGCGGTGGTGGTCTCGGTGGCGGGCGCCTCGGGCACGCTGTCGGGTGAAGAGCAGACGTCCTGGAAGGTCACCCCGTTCGAGCAGTACCCGCGCAAGGGCCGGGCGACCGGCGGTGTGCGCTGCCAGCGCTTCCTGCGCGGCGAGGACGGCCTGGTGTTCGCCTGGGCGGGTGCCGCCCCGGCCCGGGCCGCCGGTGCCAAGGGCGTGCCGGTCGACCTGCCGGAGCGGGACCCGCGCCGGGACGGTTCGGGCACCCCGGTGACGGCGCCGATCACGGTGGTGGCCGGCCCGGCATGACGGCCGGCCCCGTGCCGGCCCCGTGCCGGCCCCGTGCCGACTCCGTGCCGACCCCCGTGCTGACGGGAGCGGAGGGCGGGGTGCCTGCGGGCGCCCCGCCCTCCGGCGTGTCCGCGGCCGTCCCGCCCTCGGGTGGGAGGGCTCCGGGCCTGGTCGCGGGCGCTCCGCGACCCCCGGGCCGGGCCGCCGCCGGGGGTAGCCTTGCCCGGGTGAGCACCTGTGCGACCCTCTCGCGTGAACTTTCGGAGCCGTTGACCGCGACGGCGGCGGTGGCGACCACCTGGCTGCTGTTGGAGCAGAACGGCCCCTGGGGCGCGAAGGCCCTGGGCGAGAGCCACCTGGACGGGGCGGTCGGCCGCGCGCTGGAGGCCGCCGCCGCGGGTACCGGCGTACGGGTCGCCCTGATCCGGCGGCCCGGCCGGCACGCGGACTGCCTGCCGACGGCGCGGCACGAGGTGGTGGTGGCGCACGCGGTGCCGGGCCGGGGCTGGGTGCGCCGGGCGCAGGTGGCGGATCCGGCGGAGCTGCTGGAGCTGGACTTCGCGGCGCTGGGCGTCGGTGACCACAAGGGTTTCGGGCTGGAGCACGTCGGCGGCCCGCTGGCGCTGGTGTGCACCAACGGACGCCGGGACCGCTGCTGCGCGTTGCTGGGCCGTCCGCTGGCGGCGGAGCTGGCGGCGGCCGGGCACAGCGAGGTGTGGGAGGTCACCCACCTGGGCGGGCACCGCTTCGCCCCCACGATGCTGGTGCTGCCGTACGGCTACGCGTACGGGCGGCTGACGCCGGAGAGCGCCAAGGAGGTGCTGGCCGCGACGGCGGCCGGGCACATGGTGCCGGAGTGGTCGCGGGGCTGCTCGGGCTGGGAGCGGCCGGGCCAGGCGGCCGAGCACGCGGTGCGGCTGGCGATCGGCGAGACCGGGGTGGACGCGCTGACCGTGACGCAGCGGCCGGACGGCCCGGGCCGCTGGCTGGTGGGGGTGATCCACCGGGACGGCCGGGCCTGGGAGGTGGACGTGATCGAGTCGGTGAGCGAACCGGCGCGTCCGGAGAGCTGCGGCAAGGCGGCGGGGACGCCGTCGCGGATGGACGTGCTCTCCGTACGGGGGATCTGAGCAGCACGGCGGCCCCGCGCCCGTGGGGGTGGGCGCGGGACCGCCGCGGGCGGTGGGATCAGCCGGCCGCCTTGCCGACGAACTCCGTGGTGTACGTCCTGGACAGGTCGATCGTCCCCTCCTTGCCCTTGACGTCCGGGTGGAAGGCGGCGAGCACCGCGAGCACGGTCCTGGGCCCGTCGGCGGGCATCACCCCGTCGGTGGTGAACATCGGCAGGGTGGACTTGATGGCCGCCGCGTACTGCTCGGCGCCGCCCTGCGCGTAGTCGGCGGGCATCTTCGCGGCGATCTCCTCGGGGCTGTGGGTGGACATCCACTTGAGGGTCTTCACGAAGGCGTTGGTGAGCTTCTGGGTGGTGTCCTTGTTCTTCTCGACCCACTCGGTGCTCATGTAGAGCGAGGAGGACGGGTAGAGCCCGCCGAGTGCCTGGCGCGAGCCCTCGGGGGTGCGCATGTCGTAGAGGATCTTGCCGAGGCCCTTGTCCAGGACGGTGGCGACGGTCGGGTCGGTGGTCATCCCGGCGTCGATGCTGCCCTGCTGGAGGGCGGCGATGAAGGTCTGGCCGGCGCCGACCGCGATCGGGCTGAAGTCGCTGACGGAGGCACCGTTCTTGACCGCGAGGTACTTGGTGAGGAAGTCGGTGGAGGAGCCGATGCTGGTGACGCCGAGCTTCCTGCCCTTGAAGTCGGCGCCGGACCTGATGGCATCGGCCTGCTTGGTGGAGACCAGTTCGACCTCACCGGAGGCCTGGGCGAACTGGACCACGGACTCGACGTGCTTGCCCTTGGCCTGGAGGTCGATGGTGTGGTCGTAGAAGCCGACGGCGCCCTGGACGTCGCCGGCCAGCAGTGCGGTGGTGGCGTTGACGCCGGCCGGTTCGGTGAGCAGTTCGACGTTGACACCGGCCTCGGCGAAGTAGCCGAGCCGCTGGGCGAGCATCGCGGGCAGGTAGATGACCTTGTCCAGGCCGCCGACCATGATCTTGACCTTGGGGCCGTCGACCTGCTGCCCGGCCGGGGCGGCGCCGTGGGCGGAGGTGGCGGCGTCGTTGGCACAGGCGGTGAGCGGGAGCAGCAGGGCGGCAGCGGCGAGGGCGGCGGCAACGGATCTGCGCATCGTGGGGGAACCTCTCGGTACGTACGGGCGGGGGGAGTTCAGCGGCCGTCGCCCGCGTCGGCGGGCTTCCAGCGGAAGAGCCGCTTCTCGGCGAAGGTCAGCAGCCCCTCGGTGAGCAGCGCGACGACGGCGAGGATGGTCATGGCGGCGTACACCCCGGCCGCGTTGAAGGTGCCCTGGGCGGCGGCGACCAGCAGGCCGAGGCCCTTGGTGGCGCCGATGTACTCGCCGACGATCGCGCCGATCAGCGCGAAGCCGAAGCTGACGTGGAGGCTGGTGAAGATCCAGGTGGTGGCGGCGGGGATGACCACCTGGAGGGTGACCTTGCGGTTGTCGGCGCCCAGGATGCGGGCGTTGGCGACCAGGTTGCGGTCGACCTCGCGGGCGCCCTGGAAGGCGTTGAAGAACACCGGGAAGAACACCAGGACCACCGCGGAGGCGACCTTGGAGGCCGGGCCGAGGCCGAACCAGATCAGGAAGATCGGGGCGAGCACGATCCGCGGGATGGCGTTGAGGACCTTGATGTACGGCCCGAACACGTCGGCCAGGAAGCGGATCCGGCCGAGCGCGATGCCCAGCAGCACACCGCCGACCACGCCGATCACCCAGCCGGTGAGGGCCTCGTACAGGGTGTAGCCGATCTGCTCGCCGAGCGAGCCCTGGGCGGTGCCGTGGGTGGTCCACTGCCAGATCTGGTCCCAGATCCTGGACGGCTGCGAGAAGTTGAACGGGTCGATGACCTCGGTGCGGGCGCACACCTCCCACAGGCCGAGGAAGGCGACCAGCACCCCGATCCTGGCCGCGTAGACGGTCAACTTCCGGTTGCGGGCGGCCCGTTCGCGGGCCTCGGTCCTGGTGGTGGCGGCCGGGGGCGTCCCGGCGGCGGTCGAAGCGGTCTCGGACGCGGTCTCAAGCGGCACGACCCGCTCCTCTCTCCCGGGTGATGCGCACCTCTTCGCCGAGCGAGGCCCAGATCTCGCGGTACAGCTCGACGAACCTCGGTTCCAGCCGGACGGCCTCCACGGTGCGCGGTCGTGGCAGGTCGACGGTGAAGACCTCCTTGACGGTGGCCGGGCCGGCCGTCATCACGACGACCCGGTCGGCGAGCGCGATGGCCTCGTCCAGGTCGTGGGTGACGAACACGACCGAGGAGCCCGTACCGGCCCACAGCTCCAGCAGCTGGTCGGACATCAGGGCGCGGGTCTGCACGTCCAGCGCCGAGAACGGCTCGTCCATCAGCAGGATGGCCGGGTCGTTGACGAAGGTCTGGGCGAGCGCGACGCGCTTGCGCATGCCGCCGGACAGCTGGTGCGGGTAGCGGTCCTCGAAGGCGGCCAGGCCCACCCGGCCCAGCCAGTCCCGGGCCCGCTCCTTCGCCTCGGCGGCGGGCACGCCGCGGAAGCGCGGCCCGGCCATCACGTTGGACAGCACGGTGCGCCAGGGGAAGACGGCGTCCTGCTGGAAGACGAACCCGACCTGGGGGTCGATCCCGCGCACGGGCTCGCCGTACACCCGGACCTCGCCCTCGGTGGGCTCCTCCAGGCCGCTGACCAGGGTCAGCGTGGTGGACTTGCCGCAGCCGGTGGGGCCGACGACGGCGACGAACTCGCCCTGGGCGACGGTCAGATCGAGATCACGGACGGCGGTGTGCAGCGCACCGGAGGGGGTGCGGAAGCGTTTCGTCGCGCCGGTCAGCTCGATCGCCGGGGTATCGGTCATTCATTCCTCCCGGGTCAGTGCTTGCCCCGGAAAGGTAGGAGCGGGCCCGGCCCCGACGGGAGCCTTCTCCGCGTAGTGCGACTTCTCCGCATTGAGGGGTGTTCTGCTCCTTTTGCTTCCGCTACAACTGCGGGGACGTGGCTGACAGAAACACGTCGGAAACATAAGGTGTCCCGACCGCGCCCCTGCCGGACCCCGCCCCCGTGTCCGCGGGCCCCGTCACACCCAGCCGCCGAGAGGAGGCCCGGATGAAGCTCCCCCACTGGCCCCGCCGGGTCTTCGCCCAGCTCCTGCTGAGCCAGACCGTCGTCACCGTCGGCGTCACCGCCCTGACCGCCGGGCTGTTCCTGGCCCCGGTCAGCAGCGAACTGGACCACGACGCCATGCAGCGGGCGCTGTCCATCGCCCAGGCCACCGCCACCGACGAGGCCATCGCCCGGGCCGCCGACACCCGCGACGTCGTCACCGCGCAGCGCAACGCCGAGCAGATCCGGCTCGCCACCGGCGCCAGCTTCGTCGTGGTCACCGACCTGGACGGCATCCGCCTCTCGCACACCGACCCGGGCCGGATCGGCCAGCGGGTCAGCACCGACCCGGAGCCGGCGCTGGCCGGCCGCAGCGTCACCGCGATCCAGCAGGGCACCCTGGGCCGCACCGCCCGCGGCAAGGTGCCGCTGCGGACGGCGGACGGCCGGATCGTCGGCGAGGTGTCGGTCGGCATCAGCGACGACTCGATCCGCCGCCGGCTGCTCAAGATGCTCACCGGCATCCTGCTGTGCGCCGCCGCCGGCCTGAGCGCCGGCACCGTCGCCACCCTGGTCCTGGCCCGCCGGCTCAAGCGCCGCACCCACAACATCGCGCTGGCCGACATCTCCGCCCTGCTGGTCGAGCGCGAGGCGATGCTGCACGGCATCCGCGAGGGCCTGGTCGCGCTGGACGAACGGGGCCGGATCCGGCTGGCCAACGACGAGGCCCTGCGGCTGCTCGACCTGCCCGAGGACTGCACCGGCCACCCGATCGCCGCGGTGCTGCCGCCGGGCCGGCTGGCCGACGTACTGACCGGGCGGATCACCGGCACCGACCTGCCGGCCGTCCGGGACGACCGGGTGCTGGTGGTGAACCGGACGACCACCGCCGAGGGCGCCGTGGTGACGCTGCGCGACCGCACCGAGCTGGAGTCGCTGGTCCGGGAGCTGGACACCACCCGCAGCCTCACCGAGGCGCTGCGCGCCCAGGACCACGAGCACGCCAACCGGATGCACACCCTGCTCGGCCTGCTCGAACTCAGCCGCCACGAGCAGGCGATGGCCTTCATCTCGGAGCAGTCCGGTTCGCACGCCGTGGTCGCCGCACGGATCGCCGAACAGGTGCAGGACCCGCACGTGGCTGCGCTGCTGGCGGGCAAGACGGCGGTGGCCGGCGAACGCGGGGTGCGGCTGGTGCTCGCCCCGGCGGCGCACCTGCCGGACGCGGTGGTGGACGCCCGGGCGCTGGTGACGGTGCTCGGCAACCTGATCGACAACGCGGTGGACGCCCTGGTGCCCGGCGGGGGCGGGCGGCTGGAGGTGACGCTGGCGGCGGCCGGCTCCACCCTGCTGCTCCAGGTCGCGGACAGCGGCCCGGGCGTGCCGGAGGAACTGCGCGAGCAGGTCTTCGAGGAGGGGTGGACCAGCAAGGACGCGCCCGCGCACCGTCCGCGCGGGCTGGGCCTGGCGATGGTGCGGCGGCTGGTCGAACGGACCGGCGGCCGGATCGTGCTCGACACCGGCCCGCTCGGCGGCGCCCGGTTCACCGTCGAGCTGCCCGAGGCCCTGCTCACCACTCAGCTCGTGGAGGCCTGATGATCGACGTACTCGTGGTGGACGACGACTTCCGGGTCGCGGACGTGCACGCCGCCTACGTGGCCAAGGTGCCGGGCTTTCGGGTCACCGGCACCGCCCACTCGGCCGGGGAGGCCCTGGCCGCGCTGGAGCGCCGCCCGGTGGACCTCCTGCTGCTCGACCACCACCTGCCGGACGAGACCGGCCTGGCGCTGGTCCGCCGGCTGCGGGACCGCCAGGTGGCCTGCGACGTGATGATGGTGACCGCCGCCCGGGACGTCTCCACCGTGCACGCCGCGATGCAGCACGGCGCCCTGCAGTACCTGGTCAAGCCGTTCACCTTCGCCGGGCTGCGGGACAAGCTGGTCTCCTACGCCCAGCTGCGGCACGCGCTGGCCGCCCCGGCCCGGGAGGCCGGCCAGGACGAGGTGGACCGGCTGTTCGCCACCCTGCGCAGCGCCGCCGCGCCCGCCGGGACGCTGCCGAAGGGCCACTCGGCGCCCACCACCGACCTGGTGCTGGGCGTCCTGCGCCGGGCGGGGCGGCCGCTGTCCGCCCAGGAGGTCGCGGACGCCACCGGGCTGAGCCGCTCGACCGCCCAGCGCTACCTCAAGCAGCTGGAACGGGACAGCCGGCTGCGGCTGACCCTGCGCTACGGCGACACCGGCCGCCCCGAGCACCGCTACGGGCTGGCCGTCCGGGCCTGACCGCACCGGGGCGCCTCCAAGGGCTTGGCAAACGACGGACCCCCGACCGGCCCGGGAACGGCGGAACCCCGGCGGGCCCAGGTCCGCCGGGGTTCCCTCTGGTCACGGCGGCTACGCCGCCCCCGCACCGGTGAGGGCCCGCACCTCCAGCTCGGCGAAGCGGTCCGGGTCCGCCGGTTCGGGAGAGGTGAGCGTCCCGATCCAGCCCGCCAGGAAGCCGAGCGGGATGGAGACGATCCCGGGGTTCTCCAGCGGGAACCAGTGGAAGTCGACACCGGGGAACAGCGCCACCTTCGATCCGGAGACCACCGGCGAGAAGAACACCAGCACGATCGCCGGAACGAGCCCGCCGTACACCGACCAGACCGCCCCCCGGGCGGTGAACCGCGACCAGAACAGGCTGTACAGCAGCACCGGCAGATTCGAGGAGGCGGCCACCGCGAAGGCCAGGCCGACCAGGAAGGCGACGTTCAGCTGCTGGGCGTAGAGGCTGATCACGATCGCCGCCGCGCCGATCCCGCCGGCCGCGAACCGGGCCACCACCACCTCCTGCTGCTCGCTCGGCTTCTCCGCGGTGCGCTCCGTGCCGCGCCGGCCCGGCCGGTTCCGCCAGGCACCGGCCCAGATGTCGTGGGCGAAGGCAGCGGAGGAGGCCAGGGTCAGCCCGGCGACCACGGCGAGGATGGTGGCGAAGGCGATCGCCGAGATCAGCGCGAACAGCACCACCCCGCCGGTGCTGCCGTTGCCGCCGCCGAGCACCAGGGCGAGCAGCGGGACGGCGGTGTTCCCGGCCGCGTTGGCGTGCCGCACCTCCGCGGAGCCGACCAGCGCGGTGGCGCCCAGGCCGAGCGCGATGGCCATCAGGTAGAAGCCGCCGACCAGGCCGATCGCCCACATCGTGGAGCGGCGGGCGGCCCGTGCGGTGGGCACCGTGTAGAAGCGGGACAGGATGTGCGGCAGCCCGGCGGTGCCGAGCACCAGGGCCAGTCCCAGGCTGAAGAAGTCCAGCCGGCTGGTGAAGGTGGCGCCGTACTTGAGCCCGGGTTCGAGGTAGCGCTGACCGGCGCCGCTGTGCCGGGCGGCCTGGCGCATCAGCTCGAACAGGTCGCCGTGGAAGCGGACCACCAGCAGCACGGTGAGCAGCACCGATCCGGCGATCAGCAGGAAGGCCTTGACGATCTGGATCCAGGTGGTGGCCCGCATCCCGCCGATGGTGACGTAGACGATCATCAGCGCGCCGACCGCGATGATCGTCCAGGTCCGGGCCTGAGCGCTGTTGGTACCGAGCAGCAGGGCGACCAGCGAGCCCGCGCCGACCATCTGGGCGACCAGGTAGAGCAGGGTGACCACGACGCTGGCGCCACCGGCCGCCGCCCGTACCCGGCGGCGGCGCAGCCGCAGCGCGAGCACGTCGGCGAGGGTGTACCGGCCCGCGTTGCGGACGAGTTCGGCGACCAGCATCAGCACGACCAGCCAGGCGACCAGGAAGCCGATGCTGTAGAGCACGCCGTCGTAGCCGTACAGGGCGATCAGCCCGGCGACGCCGAGGAAGGAGGCGGCGGACAGGTAGTCGCCGGAGAGCGCGAAGCCGTTCTGCAGCGGGGTGAAGTCGCGTCCGCCGGCGTAGAAGTCCTCGGCGGCGCTGCCCTGGCGGCCGACCCAGAGGGTGATCCCCAGGGTGACCAGGACGATCACGGCGAACAGCACGATCGCCAGGCCGTGGTGCTGACCGGCCGGGGCGACGGGGGGCGGGGTGGCGGTGGTCAGCACGCCGGTGGTGGCGGTCATCGCAGCTGGTCCTGGGTGTCCCAGCGCAGGCCCAGGGCGGCGCGGTCGCGCTTGGTCCGGGCGTTGCGGGCGTAGAGCCAGGTGAGCAGGAAGGTAGAAGCGAACTGGAGCAGGCCCAGCACCCAGGCCACGTTGAGCGGGCCGGCCACCGGGCTGCGCATCACGCCGGGCGCGGCGGCCTCGGCGGCGACGTACATCAGGTACCAGCCGAGGAAGGCGCCGCTGGTCGGGAAGACGAACGAGCGGTAGCTGCGGCGGATGTCCTGGAAGGCCGCACTGGCCTGGACGCTCCGGTAGACCTCGGTGCTGTCGGTGGTGCTCACGGCCACTGCCGGCGCCTGCGGCACCACGGGCGGGGCCGACGGCGCGGCCACGGCCGGTACCAGCGGCGGTACGGCGGGTGGCGCGACCGGCCGCGCGGCGCGGGGCGGGGCGGGCGGCGCGGCCACCGGCTCGGGCGCGGCGGCCGACCGGGCGGCGGCCGGACGGGTGGGAACCGGCTGGCCCGGTACGGCCGTTCGGCGGGGGGCGGCAGTCGGCTCGGACGCAGTGGCGGCGGCCGCCGGAGCGGCCCACCAGTCGAATCGCTGCCCCTGGCCGGGACTGCTGGTCTGCTGCTGTGGCACTGCTGCTCCTGGGCGCGGGCCGGGCGTTCTGACCCGAACCATCATGGAGCCCGCCGGACACCGTCCCTGACCATCGCAGATACGTTCACTCAATGAGGTGATCGATCATCTGACGGACACTCATCCGACTACTGCTGCGTACCGGTGATTCCGTGCCGGAAGGCGTACGCGACCGCCTGCGCGCGGTCCCGCACCGCGGTCTTGGCGAACAGGTTGTTGATGTGCGTCTTCACCGTCGCCTGGCTGACGAACAGCCGCTGGGCGATCTCCGCGTTGGAGAGCCCCTCGGCGATCAGCGCGAGCACCTCGGCCTCCCGCACCGTCAACCCGTCCGGCAGCTCGCCGCCCCTGGCGGCCGACCGCTCCGGGCTCGGCGCGCTCGGCGTCGCGGACTTCGCCGGGCCCTCCGAAAGCCGCTCCAGCAGACGGAGTTGGACCTGCGGGGAGAGTCCGGCCGCACCCGCGCGGACGTCCGCGATGGCCTTGGCGATCTGCTCGCCCCCGGCGTCCTTGGTGAGGTAGCCGCGCGCCCCGGCCTGCAGCGCCGGGAACAGCGACTCGTCGTCGGCGTAGGTGGTGAGCACCACGACCTCGGTCCCCGGGTGGGCGGCCCGGATCCGCCGGGTCGCCTCGACGCCGTCCATCCGCGGCATCCGCAGATCCATCAGCACCACGTCCGGGTGGTGCCGCTCCACCAGGGTGACGGCCTCCTCCCCGTCCGCCGCCGCGCCGACCACCTCGATGCCGGGCAGCAGGCCCAGCAGCATCACGATGCCCTCGCGCACCACCGTCTGGTCGTCCGCCACCAGCACCCTGATGGCCCCGCCGTTCATGCCGGCACCCGCAGCAACACCCGCCACCCTCCGTCCTCCGGACCCGCCAGCAGGGCGCCGCCGAGCAGTTCCGCGCGTTCGCGCATCCCCAGCAGACCGTACCCGCTGCCGCTCTCGGCCAGTTCACCGTCGGCCAGCTCACCGTCGGACAGCTCACCCGTCGACTGGCCGCGCGGTGCCCGGGTGTTGCGTACCTCCAGCTCCACCACGCCGTCCAGGTAGCGCAGTTCGACCGAGCAGCGGGCGCCCGGCGCGTGCTTGCGGACGTTGGTCACCGCCTCCTGTGCCGTACGCCGCACCGCCAGCCCGGCCTCGGCGGCCAGCGGCCGGGGCGTCCCGGTCACGGTGAGCGCGGCCCGCTCGCGCTCGGCCAGCTCCACCAGGAACTCCCCGACCGGGGTGAGCTCCCCGCGCAGCGCCGACAGCGCCTGCCGGGTCTCGACCAGCCCGTCCTGGGCCATCCGCCGGGCGGCCACGACCCGTTCACGGACCTGCGCGCGGTCCGCGCCGGCGTCCAGCATCAGCCGGGCCGCCTCCAGGTGGACCAGCTGCGCGGAGAGGCTGTGGGCCAGCACGTCGTGGATCTCCCGGGCGATCCGGGCCCGTTCGGCGAGCGCCGCGCTCTCCGCCTCGGCGGCCCGCACGGCGCGCTCCTGGACCAGCAGCCGACGGGCGGTGCCGCGGGCCTCGATGTCCAGCCGCAGCAGGAAGCCGACCAGCAGCGAACCCCCGACGGTGGCGGCCACGCTGAGCCAACTCGCCGGGGAGGCCGCCGTGTACGAGGCCAGCGCGGCCGCCGCGGTGAGCAGTGCGGGCGCGGGCGGCAGCCGGATCAGGGCTGTGACGGCCAGCCCGATCCAGAGGAAGTCGGCCAGCGTGTAGGCCAGTCCCCGGTTGGCGAGCCAGCCGGCGCCGATCAGGGCCGCGCTCAGCAGATAGGAGGCCGCCGGGTGCTGTTCCCGGGTGGCCCGCAGGTACACCGCGCAGAGGGCGACGGCCGCGACCAGCCCGGCCGCCGCGGCCGCCACCGCCCAGCCGGCGTACTTGCCGCCGGAGAAGGTCCCCCAGCCGATGACGACCACCAGGACGACCCGGCCGAACAGGGTGAGGACCCGCCGCGGTCGGCTCTCGGCCTCGCGCTCCAGCCCCTCCCGGGACTGCCAGCGGGTCCAGTACCACCCGGGCAAGACTGCCTCCTCGGTGCTCACGGCGGCGGATCAGTTCAGTACGGCGGTGGCCCGCGCGGGCTCCAGCGACCGGGCCCTCCAGTTGACCACGAGCGAGCGGACCAGCAGCAGGACCGCCATGCCGAGCATCAGCGAGCTGCCCGCCTGGTGGACGCCCAGGGCCGAGCCGGCCGCGTACAGGCCGATCCGGACGACGATCATGCCGCCCCAGGCGGCCAGGGTGGCCTTGGTGCCCTTGACCATGACGTTGCCGTCGGCGGCCCGCCAGATCCGGACGGTCCAGCCCCAGACCGTCCCCATCGCGAGGGTGGTGACCAGCCCGGCGGCGAGCAGGACGCCCGACAGCACGGTGTGCTGGTGGTCGATGACCTGCGGGTCGCGCAGCGCGAGCACGCCCAGGACCAGCGGGAGCAGCCAGAAGCGGCGTTCGGTGTCCAGTCGCTGGACGCGCATCTGGCGTCCGACGACCAGAACCACCACCGCGGCGATCACGAGGAGGTTGGCGAGGGATCCCATCGGATTCTCCGTCCCGGGAGAGGCGTGTTGCTGACCTCTCCGACGCTACGGATCCGGCGCTCCCCGCTGATCGGAGCCGGGGTGGACCCCGGGTGGAACCGACGGTGCGGGGGCCCTCCACCCGTGGGTGGAGGGCCCCCGTCGTCCGGCCGCGTCAGGCGTCGATGCGCGAGCGGTCCAGAGTGGCCGCCGAGTCCACGATGAACTCCTTGCGCGGGGCGACGTCGTTGCCCATCAGCAGGTCGAAGATCTTCTCGGCCTGCTCCAGGTCGCCCAGGTTGATCCGGCGCAGGGTGCGGTGGCGCGGGTCCATGGTGGTCTCGGCCAGCTGGTCGGCGTCCATCTCGCCCAGACCCTTGTACCGCTGCACCGGCTCCTTCCACCGCTGCCCCTTGCGCTGGAACTCCAGCAGGGTGGAGCGCAGCTCGGCGTCGGAGTAGGTGTAGTGGTACTTCTCCTGGCCGCGCTTGGGGTTGGTGAGCTCGATCCGGTGCAGCGGCGGGACGGCGGCGAAGACCCGGCCCTGCTCGACCATCGGCCGCATGTAGCGGTGGAAGAGGGTCAGCAGCAGGGTGCGGATGTGCGAGCCGTCGACGTCGGCGTCGGCCATGAAGATCACCCGGCCGTACCGGGCCTGGTCGATGTCGAAGGTGCGGCCCGAGCCGGCCCCTATCACCTGGATGATCGCGGCGCACTCGGCGTTCTTGAGCATGTCGCTCACCGAGGCCTTCTGCACGTTGAGGATCTTGCCGCGGATCGGCAGCAGCGCCTGGAACTCGGAGTTGCGGGCGAGCTTGGCGGTGCCGAGGGCGGAGTCGCCCTCGACGATGAACAGTTCGCTGCGGTCGACGTCGTCGCTGCGGCAGTCGGCCAGCTTGGCGGGCAGCGAACTGGTCTCCAGCGCGGTCTTGCGGCGCTGGGCCTCCTTGTGCTGCCGGGCGGCGACCCGGGTGCGGGCGGCGGCGACGACCTTCTCCAGCACGGCCCGGGCCTGCTGCTTCTGGTCCTTCTTGGCCGAGGTGAGGAAGGCCTTGAGCTCCTTGGCGACGACGGCCGCGACGATCCGGTTGGCCGCCGAGGTGCCGAGCACCTCCTTGGTCTGGCCCTCGAACTGCGGCTCGGCGAGCCGGACGGTGACCACGGCGGTGAGGCCCTCGGTGGCGTCGTCCTTGGTGATGTCGTCCTCGGCGACGCGCAGCAGCTTGGCGCCGCGCAGCGCCTCGTTGACGGTCTTGGCCAGCGAGCGCTCGAACCCGGTGACGTGGGTGCCGCCCTTGGGGGTGGCGATGATGTTGACGAAGGAGCGCAGGGTGGTGTCGTAGCCGGTGCCCCAGCGCAGCGCGATGTCCACGCCGAGGTGGCGGGTCACCTCGGTGGGGGTCATGTGGCCGAGCTCGTCCAGGACCGGCACGGTCTCCTTGAAGGTGCCCTCGCCCTGCAGGCGCACCACGTCGCTGACCGGCTTGTCGGGGGCCAGGAACTCGCAGAACTCGGCGATGCCGCCGTCGTAGTGGAAGACCGACTCCTCGACCTGCTCGCTCTCGGTGAGCCGCTCGTCACGCACGACGATGGTCAGGCCGGGGACGAGGAAGGCCGTCTGCCGGGCGCGGTTGTGCAGGTTCTCCAGGGAGAGCTTGGCGTCCTTGAGGAAGATCTGCCGGTCGGCCCAGTAGCGGATCCGGGTGCCGGTGCGGGTCTTGGGCACCTTGCGGGTCCTGGTGGTGCCGTTGGCGGGCTCGAAGGGCGCGTCCGGGCTGGCCTCGGTGAAGATGCCGGGAGTACCGCGGCGGAAGCTGATCGCGTGGGTGTGGCCGCCGCGGTCGACCTCGACGTCCAGCCGCGCGGAGAGCGCGTTGACGACCGAGGCGCCGACGCCGTGCAGACCGCCGGAGGCCGCGTACGAGCCGCCGCCGAACTTGCCGCCTGCGTGCAGCTTGGTCATCACGACCTCGACGCCGGACAGCCCGGTCTTGGGCTCGACGTCCACCGGGATGCCGCGGCCGTTGTCGCGGACCTCCACCGAGGAGTCCGGGTGCAGCAGCACCTCGATCCGGTCGCAGTAGCCGCCCAGCGCCTCGTCCACCGAGTTGTCGATGATCTCCCAGAGGCAGTGCATCAGGCCGCGGCTGTCGGTGGAGCCGATGTACATGCCGGGTCGCTTGCGGACGGCCTCCAGGCCCTCCAGGACGAGCAGGTGCCGCGCGGTGTAGTTGGAACCGTCGTCGCCGGCCAGCAGCGCGGACGGCACGGTCGTTTCGGCACTCACGCGGCACTCTCCTCGGTGAAGTTCTGTCTCATCGGTCACATCCGGACGCATCCGGACCAACCGCCAGTGCAGCACGCCGCACCGACAGTCGTCGCTCTGTGTGCTCGCGCCCCTGCGACGGGTGCACAGCACGGCGGGCCGGCCCCGCGCAGCTTGTACGCGCTGCGCGAACAAGGATCGCGCCCGGGCGTGGGTCCCGGGGGCGCCATCTCCTCCCGGTACCACCGGTCCTGGCGGATCGTGGGGTCCGGCACAGGCTCCGGAACTGCCGTTATGCAGGCTACCCGGGCCCGGGACGGGGCTTATGCTCCAACCCGGCAGAGGATTATGCTACGCGGACCTCGAACCCCGTCCCGATCGGACGTTCGAGCGCAGGGCGGATCCCGGGATTCGGCACGCATGAACCACCGACGCCCGGGGCACCTCCTCATCAACACAGCAGAATCCTCAGAGAAGAAAAGCCACGAGCGGGAACGTTTTCGGCCTGGTTGGATGTTGACCCTGGTACGACAGCTCGTCGAGCTAGAGAAGAGGCGACGTGACTACTGTTCTGACACCTGCGAGCCCGCTCACCGCGGCTGACCGCTGCGACCGATGCGGCGCCCAGGCCTACCTGCGCGTCGTACTCGCCAGCGGCGGAGAGCTGCTCTTCTGCGCCCACCACGGCCGGAAGTTCGAGCCCGAGCTCAAGAAGATCGCCGTGGAGATACAGGACGAGAGCGGCCGTCTCAGCACCGGCACCACCGCGGCGGCCACCGACGAGGAGCGCTGATCCCAGGCGCCACCATCAGCAGCCAGCGTCGAGCTGTGTCCGGCCGCGCACCGCGCGCGACCGGGGAGCCGGGTGGTCGACCCCTTCGGGGGCCGACCACCCGGCTTCGCTGTTCTCCCGACCGTTCCCCCTCGTTCGCCGCCGCCCGGACCACGGGGCGCCCCGGCCCCGGCCGAAACGGCGTCAGAACGTCACCGCCCCATCACCCTCGGCGATGATCAGAGCGCGGAGCGCACCGCGTCCGTGACCGAGGACACCCTGGTGTAGACCCCGGGGTGGGCCGCCTCGGCGCAGCCCGTCCCCCAGGAGACCAGCCCGACCAGTCGGCCGGCCACGATCAGCGGGCCGCCGCTGTCGCCCTGGCAGGCGTCCTTGCCACCCTTCTCCTCCCCCGCGCAGACCATCCCGCGGGCGTCGAACTTGCCCTCCGGCCCGCCCGGGTAGGCGTGGGCGCAGGTCTGGTCGGCGACGATCGGCACGTCCACCCGGCGCAGCACCGGCGAGTAGTCGCCGCGCCCGCTGGTGTCGCCCCAGCCGTAGACCTGCGCCGCCGTCCCGGCCGCGTACGGCGCGCTCTCGCCCTGGCCGACCAGCTCGACCACCGGCCGGGAGCCCTGCGACGTGTCCAGGGTGAGCACCGCGACGTCGTTCATGTTCGCGGCGAAGTTGTAGTCGGGGTGGATCCAGATCCGCTGGACGGCCACCTCGTGGCCGGCCGAGCCGCGCATGTCGTCCCGGCCGACGATCACCTTGAGCCCCGGGCGGTCGACCCGGCCCTTGGCCTCGTCGTAGAAGCAGTGCGCGGCCGTCACCACCTTGGTCGGGGTGACCAGCGCGCCCCCGCAGAACTGGCCGGAGCGCCCGCTGCCGAACTGCTGGCGGCTGGCCAGCGCCACGATCCACGGGTGGTCGGCGGTGCTCACGGTGGCGCCCCCGACGACCCGGCGCTGCGCCTCCGCCGGGCCGGCCGCACCGAGCGCCGACAGCGGCACCGGAACGGCGGCGAGCAGCGCCAGCAGCGCGCCCCGTCGCCGCAGGCGGCGGCCGGTCCGGGCGGCGGCCGGGACGGCGGCCGGAACTGCGGCCGGGGCGACGGCCCGGTCGCTCCGGCGCGGGACGGGGGTCGGCAGATCGGCTCGGTCCGGGACGGTCAGCACCGTGACTCCACAAGGCTCGGCAGCAGGCAACCGGCACAGCGTAGGTGATCGACTACACTGGGCGACCACTTCCCGACGTGCCGCCACCCGGACGAGCGACAAGCGCCACCCGGACGCTGACGCACCGCCCCCGAACGGCCCGAAGGCCCGGAACCGTGGGGTTCCGGGCCTTCGTCACGTACTGCCGCCAGCCGGGCCTGCCGACCGGTCGTTGCCGCCGATCAGTCCAGGTAGTCGCGCAGCACCTGGGAGCGGGACGGGTGGCGCAGCTTCGACATGGTCTTCGACTCGATCTGGCGGATGCGCTCACGGGTGACCCCGTACACCTTGCCGATCTCGTCGAGCGTCTTCGGCTGGCCGTCGGTCAGGCCGAAGCGCATCGAGACCACGCCGGCCTCGCGCTCGGACAGGGTGTCCAGCACCGAGTGCAGCTGCTCCTGGAGCAGGGTGAAGGAGACCGCGTCGGCCGGGACGACCGCCTCGGAGTCCTCGATCAGGTCACCGAACTCGCTGTCGCCGTCCTCGCCGAGCGGGGTGTGCAGCGAGATCGGCTCGCGGCCGTACTTCTGGACCTCGATGACCTTCTCGGGGGTCATGTCGAGTTCCTTGGCCAGCTCCTCCGGGGTGGGCTCGCGGCCCAGGTCCTGGAGCATCTGGCGCTGGACGCGGGCCAGCTTGTTGATGACCTCGACCATGTGCACCGGGATGCGGATGGTGCGGGCCTGGTCGGCCATGGCGCGGGTGATCGCCTGGCGGATCCACCAGGTGGCGTAGGTCGAGAACTTGTAGCCCTTGGTGTAGTCGAACTTCTCGACCGCACGGATCAGACCGAGGTTGCCCTCCTGGATCAGGTCCAGGAACAGCATGCCGCGACCGGTGTAGCGCTTGGCCAGCGAGACCACCAGGCGGAGGTTGGCCTCCAGCAGGTGATTCTTGGCCCGGCGGCCGTCCTCGGCGATGATCTCCAGCTCGCGCTTGAGCTTGGGGGCGAGCTTGTCGGCAGCCGAGAGCTTGTCCTCGGCGAACAGGCCGGCCTCGATGCGCTTGGCGAGCTCGACCTCCTGCTCGGCGTTGAGCAGCGGGACCTTGCCGATCTGCTTGAGGTAGTCCTTGACCGGGTCGGCGGTGGCACCGGCGACGGCGACCTGCTGGGCCGGCGCGTCGTCCTCGTCGTCGTCGGAGAGGACGAAGCCCTGCGACTCCTCCTCGGGCTCCGCCTCCTCGCCCGCCTTGTCGCCGGGCAGCGCGACGTCCTCGAGCAGCTCCTCCTCGCCGATGAGCTCCTCGTCGCCCTTGCCGGCCTTGGCGCTGGTGGTCTTCTTGGCGGCGGTCTTCTTGGCGGGCGCGGCGGTCTTCTTGGCCGCGGCCTTCTTGGCCGGTGCGGCCTTCTTCGCCGCAACGGCCTTCACCTCGGTGACGACCGTGGTCGTCTCCACGACGGTGATGTCGGCGGACACGGTGGGGGCGGGCGCCGCGGCGGCGGCGACGGCCGGAGCCGCGACGGGAGCGCCGGGGGCGATCCGCACGGGCGGCTTGGTCGGGGCCGACGGAGCGGCCGGGGTCCGGGTGGTGACAGCCTTGGTGGCGGTGCGCTTGGTGGGGCTCTTGGCGGCAACGCTCTTGCGCTTGGCGCCGGCCGGCTCGGCCGCGCTGACCATGAGGTCCACGCCCTCCTCAATCAGCACCTGATTGAGGCTGCGCATGACGTTCTTCCACTTGGTGACCGGGATCTGGTCCGCCTCGAACGCCTGGCGCACGTCGTCACCGGCGATCTGCCCCTGGGCCTTGCCCCGCTCGATGAGCGCCAGCAGAGCCGCGGACTCGGCGATCTCGGGGGGAAGCGAACGGGATGTGCTGGCCGACACGAACAACCTCTCGGACGATGAGTGGACTCGAACCCGTACCGGCCGCCCGAGCGGGCGGGGAAGGAGATCGCGCGTCGGACGCGCGGTGTCGATTCCGACCGACTCGGGCTTGAGGACTGGGTTTGCAGGACGGCAGCAGCGCCGCGGACCAACACAGCATTCTGACATGTTGGAGTATTCCGGAGCTGCTTCCGCTCAGGACACATCGCTGCTACTCGTCAAGTGTTACGCATGGCCTTGGTGTCGCGGGTCACACCGTTCGGTGCCCTCGACCCCGGGCCGGTCATCCATCATCGCGCACTCGCGCCGGAGTTGATTGTCATGCTCGGGGCAGTGGCGGTGCACGGGCAGAACTCGGGCGGCGCACGGGCAGAACACGGGCGGCGCACGGGCGTCCACGCGAAGGCCCTCCGGTTGCGCCGCGTGGTGCGGCGGCCGGAGGGCCCTGGCGGAGCGGCCCGCACCCGGCGGGCCCGCTCGCGGAGAACAGCCCGCTCAGTGCTCCCGGGGAGCGGGGACGGAGGGCTCCAGCTCGGGGTGGACGGTGAGCAGCGCGCGCATCGCGGCCTCACCCGCGGTGCCGTCGCCGGTGCCCAGCGCGTCCACCAGCCGGGCGTGCAGGTTGACCGAGGACTCGGAGGGCCGCTCACAGGAGATGGTCGGACCGCCCGAGACCTGCAGCGCGCAGGAGACGATCCCGGACAGGTGCTCCAGCATCCGGTTGCCGGCCATCTGCAGGACCAGCCCGTGCAGCTCGGCGTCGGCCCGGGTGTAGGTGGACAGGTCGGCCTGGGCGGCGGCGTGGCCCATGATCTCGACCAGCTCGACCAGCCGCTGCTGGACGTCCTCCCGGCCGTGGCCGGCGGCGAGCCGGGCGGCCAGCGGCTCGATCGCCCAGCGGAGCTCGAACAGCTCCCGGCGCTGCTCGTCCCGCTGCGGCCCGAAGGCCCGCCACTCGATGATGTCCGGGTCCAGCAGGTTCCAGTCGCTGACCGGGCGGACCCGGGTGCCGACGTTCGGGCGGGCGCTGACCAGGCCCTTGGCCTCCAGCACGCGCAGCGACTCGCGGACGACGGTCCGGGACACCTCGAACCGCTGGCCGATCTCCTCGGGCACGAGCGGACGGTCGGCGCCGAGGTCGCCGGAGACGATCATCTGGCCGAGCTGCTGGACCAGCTGGCCGTGCAGGCCGCGACCACGGCTGCTGGTGGTCTTGCGGCCGACCCGGCCGATGTCGGACTCGGCGCCCTCCCAACGGGGCGCCGGCGGCGTCGGCCGGTCGGCGTACGAGAAGCGGTCCAGGTCGCCGGGGCCGTGGATCGGCCCGTCGGCGGAACGGGCGGGGGTCATGGTGGGGTGCGCAAGGGTACTCACGCCTCCTTTGTCGGCGATCGGCAGGCGCAGCTTGAGAATTCTCGTGAAAAGCACACGAAAGGGTGATCGACCGTGACTGGATAATTGACTTCTTATCAGGAAGAACCGCGCATTGCGGTCACTGCTGGTCGATCTTGGTGGTTCGGGACGGCGCACCACCCCGGGACGGGCGGTGCCGGTCCACGGGGTGGGGCATCGGGGTGGGGCATTGGGGTGGGCGCCGGGTGGGTCAGAGCGCGCGGCGGCGGGCCTGGACGAGCAGGGCGGCCAGCAGCAGGGCCCCCGCAGGGGCTGCGACCGCCGCGAGCAGCGCCGGGTCCGTCAACGCCCCGCCCCCGGCCGCCGCCTCGCGCGTTCCGCCGTACACCCAGCCGTAGGCCCACTCGACGCCGGACTGGAAGGGCAGCAGCTCCGCCGCCCGGGTCGGCCACGGACGGCCGGTGCGCCGCAGCAGCAGGGCGACACCGGACTCCAGCAGCGGCGGCAGCGCGCACAGCAGCAGCACCCCGGCGGCGGCGCTGCGGGTCAGCGAGGCGGTCAGCACACCGGTCCAGGCGGCCACCACGGTCAGCAGGACGAAGGCCAGCAGCGCGGCCGGCACCCCGTGCCCGATCGCCGGGGCCAGCGGGGCGAACAGGCCCGGCAGGCCGGCCGGCCCGCCCAGCCCGACGGCGCCCAGCGCCGCGGACGCGCCGCCGGACAGCGCGCCCGGATCGGTCCGGGCCGCCACCGTCACGCCGTCCGGCAGCGCGAGGTGCACGGCCACCAGGTCGACCAGCAGGGTGGCCAGCGCCAGCAGCGCCGCCACCGGGCCGACCACCAGCAGCTTGGCCAGCAGCAGCCGCACCCGGCGCCCGTACGCCACCTGCGAGGCCGCCAGCCCCGGGTGACGCACCTCGTGGCCGTACGAGAGCGCGCCCAGCACACCGGCGCCGAGCGCCGCGAAGGGCAGCAGGATCAGCGGGACGGCGGCGGTCAGCAGTCGCACCCCGGCCGGGCCGCCCAGCGGGCCGGGCGGGGCCTGGCTCGCCAGGACGGCGGCCACGACCGCGTCGCAGAGCAGGACGGCGGCGAGCAGCAGCCAGGTGGAACGCAGGCCGCGCAGGCGGCGCAGCTCGTAGGCCAGGACACGCACGGTTCACTCGCTCCGGTGGTCGTCGGGGGTGGCGGGGGCCGCAGGGGTCGCGGGGGCGGCGGAGGCGGCGGGGCTGTTGCCGGGGGTGACCCGGCCGAGGCGGACGGTGTCGTCGGTGAGCAGGTCGGCGCCGCTCCCGATGGCGGGCCGCGGCTCGGGCGTGCGCACGGTCACGGGCTCGGTCTGGGTCACTGCCTCGGCCACGGAGGCGGTCGCGGCCGCGGAGGCGGAGGCGGTGCGGACCGGCTCGGCGAGGGGCTCGGGGGCCTGGGCGGGCCGGTCGCGGAAGAGCCGCTCCACGGCGACGGTGGGGGCGGACGCGGGGGTCGGCTTCCGGGTGGTGGCGGCGAGGACGGGCAGGGCGGCCGTCACGGCGGCGACCGGGAGCGCCCTGGTGCTCCGGACCGCGTCCTCGCGGGAACGGCCCTCCGAGGCGGGCTCCGGCACAGCGGCTCCGGGGAGCACGGGCTCGCCCGGGGTGGGGTCGGCGGCGGTGGGGTCGGCGGCGGGCCGATGGACCGGGCCGGGGCCGGGCTCGGGGCCGGGCTCGGGGCTCGACGCAGGGCTCGACTCGGGGCCGGGTCGCGGGGCCTCGGCGCCGGTCCCCGCCTCCGGCTGGAGAAGGAGCCGACCCGAGCGGCCGGAGGCCGTCGGCAGGGCGGCGCGGGGCACCGGCTGCTCGACCACCCGGTCGGCCAGCTCGTGCAACAGGATCCCGTGGCGGTAGGCGAGTTCACCGATCTCGGTGCGGTCGATGCCCGCCACCGCGATCCCCGCGCCGCCGTCCCGGCGAACCTCGGCGCCCTGACTGACCAACAGATCCGCGAGCCGTGCCATCTGCGGCCCCCGGACGGCCACTTCGGGGCTCAGCCTGGTCCGGCAGAACTCCGCCACCGGCTGGTCGGCCAGCATCCGGCCGCGGTCCAGGGTCACCACCCGGTCCGCCAGGTGGGCCGCCTCCTGCGGGGTGCGGGTGGTCACCAGCACGGTTCCGCCCGCGACGGCGAAGGAGCGCAGGAAGGAGTGGAACCACTCGACGTTGCGCGGGGACAGGCCCTCAGTCGGCGCGTCCAGCAGCAAGGTGCCGGGATCGCCGAGCAACGCGGCCGCCAGCGAGAGGCGGCGGTGCATCCCCGGGGAGAAGGTGCGCAGCCGCTGTCCGGCGACGGCGGCCAGCCGGGTCTGCTCCAGCAGCTCGTCGACCCGACGGGTCGGGACGCCGACCGCCGCGGCCAGCATCCGCAGGTGCCCGCGCGCCTTGCGGCCCGGGTTCCCGGCCACCGCCGCGGCCCCTTCCCCGGGGCCCGGCAGCAGCACACCGATCTCGCGCTCGGGGCGGCGGATCCGGCGGTAGGTGCGGCCCTCGAAGAGCGTGATGCCCTGGCCCCGTTCGAGTTCGAGCATCAGCCGCAGCGCCGTGGACTTGCCCGCCCCCTCGTCGCCGAGCAGTGCGGTCACCATCCCGGGCCGGGCGTCGAAGGTCAGATCGAGCACCGCGGGCGGGGCGCCCTTGCGATGGACCTTGGTCAGTCCGGTGATCTGGATCATCGCTGGCTGCTCCCATGCCCTCGGTCGACCTGCTCGACGCCAGCACATTAGGGGTCAGCGCCGCCGATTCCGGGCATTACCGAACCGCCACGGGCCCACCGACTGCCCACCTCACCCGATCAGGGGACAATCCGATCCTGCGATTCACCGGGGCGGCGGCTACGACGGGCCGCCGGCTTTGCCCCTTCCCGGGTCGGCGGCCGGAGCATCGGTGGTCAGGAATTCCGCGGCACCGGGCGGCAGTGGCTGGCCGACGCACTCCCCCTGGTACTCCTCGACGGCGGTCTTGCCCGCGACGGCGATCTGGGCCAGCTGCTCCTGCTCCGCGCTCAGCCGCTCCTCCGCGGAGGCGATGGCCTGCGGGTCGGCGTGAGCGGCCTTGAGGGCGGCCAGCTGCTTCTCGGTGCGGTCGGTAGCGGCGGTGAGGTTCTTGAACTCCTCCACGCGGCTCTCGATGATGCGTCGCTGCCGGGCACAGTCGTCGATGGCCATCAGGGGGCTCCCACGGTTCGAAGGCCTCCGGTCCGGTGCCCGGAGCGTCCACGGCCACTGTGCGCCGGTGGCGCCGCACCGGCCTCCGGGCCTGGGCCGTTCGGCGACCGCGGAAGGAAGCGGGGCGGGGCGGGGGCAGGGGTGAGCCGGGTCCGGGGGGAGCCGGGTCCGGAGTGGCCGGTCGGGGTCGTCGGGGCTCAGGAATCGGGGCGGAGCATCGGCGGGTTGAGGACGGTCGCCCCGCCGGCGGTGAAGAGCTGCGCCGGGCGACCGCCCTGACGAGTGGTCGTGCCCCCGGAGGGAAGGAGGAAACCGGGAGTGCCGGTGACCTTGCGGTGGAAGTTGCGCGGGTCGAGGGCGACGCCCCAGACGGCCTCGTAGACGCGGCGCAGCTCGCCCACGGTGAACTCGGTCGGGCAGAAGGCGGTGGCCAGGGAGGAGTACTCGATCTTGGAGCGGGCGCGCTCCACACCGTCGGCGAGGATCAGGCCGTGGTCGAAGGCCAGCGGAACTCCGTCGGCCGGGCTCCCGCCGAGGAGTTCGCCGACCGGCGCCCAGCGGGCGCTGCTGGCGTCACCGCCGGCCCGGGGGGTCGGGAGGTCGGGGGCGAGCACCAGGTAGGCGACGCTGACCACGCGCATCCGGGGGTCGCGCTGCGGGTGGCCGTAGGTGGCGAGCTGCTCCAGGTGGGCACCGGCCGCGCCGGGGCCGACCGCCTCGTGGCCGGGGGCGGAGTGGGCGCGCAGGCCGGTCTCCTCGGCCAGCTCGCGGGAGGCCGCCTCGGCCAGGCCCTCGTCCGGCCGGACGAAGCCGCCGGGCAGCGCCCAGTACCCCTGGTAGGGCGGCTCACCCCGTCTGACCAGCAGGGCGCAGAGCGAGTGGTCGCGCACCGTCAGAACCACCAGGTCAACCGTGACAGCGAACGGGGGGAAGGCCGACGGATCGTAGCGCGACATGGCGACGATCATAGTCGTCTCTCTGACGATAAGCACAGGCCCGTGCGCGGAGCGCACAGCCACCGCACCCCCGGTCGTCCGACACGGTTCGCGCACGGGCGGACCCGGCGAACGGGCCCAGCGGGTGGTGGCAGGGGCTGGTGTCAGCGGGCGACCAGTTGCAGGTGCGCGGAAGCCTCCTCCACCATCGCCACTCCGATCCGGCTCACCCGCACCGAGAAGGGCTCCCCCGCCACCCGCAGGCCGGTCAGTTCGAGTTCGCCGAGCGGGGCGGTGCTGGCCGGGCGGACCAGGACCCGGCCGCCGGGGACGTCCGGCCGGACTCCGGCGAGTGCGAACACCGCGTGAACGGCTCCGGCCGCGGAGACCGCCGCCGGGCGGCAGGCGGCCGGGTGCGGCACCGGTGGGCAGCCGGGGGTGCGCTGCTCGCCCGCGTACATCTCCGGTAGCCGTCCCTCGAAGTGGGCGGAGGCGGCGAGCAGGCCCTCCAGGAGGGCGCCGGCCTCGTTCTCGTGGCCGGCCTCAGCGAGCCCGGCGATCGCCAGCGCGGTCTCGTGGATCCGCACCGCGCCGCCGCGGTGGCCCAGCGGGTTGAAGCGGGGCGACTTGGCACTGAGGGTACGCAGGCCCCAGCCGCTGTCCAGCTCGGGCGCGACCAGCCGCTGGGCGAGCAGCCGGGTGTGCTCGCGGTCCAGCAGGCTCTCGTGCCGGCCGCCGTCGGCGGCGAGCCCGGTGTCGAGCAGGTGCACCAGGGAGGCGGCGACGGCGGGCAGCGGCTGGCCGCCCGGGGCCAGCCCGGCGGCGGGGCGGCCGCCGGAGAGGTCGTCGATCCAGAACCGCTCGCGGAAGCGTCCGCGCAGTTCGGCGGCCCAGGCCCGCCATTCCCCGGCGCCCGGCCTGCCGAAGGCCTCCAGCAGCTCGGCGCCGTGCAGGGCGGCGCGGTGGGCCTGCGCCTGCACCTCGGCGCGGGCGGCGACCGGCTGGGCGGCGCGGTCCTCCGCCGGGCGGCCGAGGTCGGTGACGAAGCCGTCGACCAGGCCCTCGCGCAGGGCGGCCAGGGCCCGCTCGGCGGACGGGAGCAGCTCGACCACCTCCGCCCGGGGCAGCCCCCAGCGCCAGGCCTCGGCCAGCACCGTGACGAACAGCAGGGTGGCCTCGGTGGCCGTGCAGGTGGGCGGCAGCTCGGGGCCGCCGTGCCGCAGGGCCCCGGGGAACAGGCCCTCGGTGCGTCCGGGGGCGGGGGCGAGCTGCTGGCGGCGGGCCAGCGCGCGCAGGGTGCCGGCCGCGAGCCGGGTGCCGAGCGGGAGGGTCAGCCGGGCGGCCCAGAGCGCGTCGGCCGGGGCGAGTCCGAAGCGCCAGGGCGCGCCGGAGGCCGGGTAGAGGTCGGTCGGGCGGTCCGGGTCGGCGAACAGCAGCCCGCCGAGGGCGTCCAGGGAACGGTCGACCAGCAGCGTGGCGCGCGGGTCGTCGCTGCGCACCTCCGGTTCGGCCCAGGGCAGCGGGACGCCGGTGCCGCGCCCGCCCGGCGGGCGCGGGCCGCCGGGGACGCTCTCCAGTTCGGCCCGCAGCTCGACCGACCAGCGGGCGCCGGGCTGGACCTCCAAGTCCCAGCGGAGCACCCCGGCCCCGGCGAGGACGGCGTGCGGCGAGGGCTTGGCCCCGACCACGGCGCTGTGCACCGGGCCGGACCAGCGCAGCCCGGCGGACTGCACCTGGCCGGGCAGGTCGGGCGGGCGGTGCCCGGCGGCGATCTCGGCGACCGGGCCCAGGTCGGTGCCGAGGGCGATCTCCAGCGGCAGCCGGGCGGGCCGGGCTCCGGTGTTGCGCACCGTGACGGTCTCCACGCCGTCCGCGTGGCGCAGCCGCTCGACCGTGAGCGCTGGGTCCGGGTCGAGATCGCCGGGGAGGCGGACCGCGCCGAGGAAGCGGGCCTGGGCGGCGCTGGTCAGGGTGCCCTGGAGTGGCAGCGGCTCCATCCCTCCCAGCCGCAGCTCCATCCGGGCCAGCACCCGGACGCCGTTGCGGTAGAAGCCGTGCAGACCGTGGCCGCGCAGCTGGCCGTCCGGCCCGGAGGCGGCCATCGCCGGGGCGTTGACGCAGAGCAGCACGTGGTGGACGGCCGGGGGCTGGGGGCGCGGCGGGGCCGCCGGCCGGCCGGAGCCGACGGGTGCGCCTGCGGGCCCGGCCGCCGGGAACTGGTCGGGACGGCCGACCGGTCTGGGCGCGCCGACCACGCTCTCGGCCGGCATGGCCTGCAGTGGCCTCATGGCGGTCACCGGACTCTCCTCCCCTCGGCGGTCCGGTGGCTGTCAGGCCGGTGGGCCGCGAGCATGCTCGATCACCTGCTGGTGGTGCCCGGCCGACGGGCTCGCTCCCGTCGGCGGTGGTGCCGTGTCTGGCCGTACCCGACGGTGGGCCGTGCCATGCGGCGTGCGGTACCGGTCCGGTACCGGCGCTCCGCGCCGTTCGCGTCGGGCGCCCCCGGTCGTGCCCGGTACGCCGTCACCTCCGGGCCCCCGGGCTGCCGGTGACGCCCCGCCCGTGCCACCCCGTCTCCGCGACCGCCGGACGCAGGGCCCCCGGGGGGTGAACGCCGCGCACCGCCGCCAGGTCACGCCCGCCGGGGCTGCCGCTGGTCGCGCCCGGCCGCCGGACGGTCGCGCCGCCCCTGCCGGGCCGTCACCGGAGGACTTCCCAGGGACTCGGAGCCGCCCCCGGCCCGAGCCGCACTCCGGGGCCGGGGCGCCGCAGGCCGACCGGTCCGGTGGGCGGAGGCGGTCGAACCGGTGCTCGACCGCGGTCAGGATACGGTGCGGGGGTCGCGGCGCCCGTAGCCGGTGACCCCGTGAACCGCGACGCAACCGCTGTGACCAGCAGAGACCGAGGAGTTGCATGTCCACCGTCAGCCGACTGCCCGGGATTGTCACGACCGACCACGTCTTCGAGGTCCCGCTCGACCACGCCTCCCCGGAGGGCGAGCAGATCGAGGTCTACGCCCGCGAGGTGGTGGCCTCCGGCCGCGAGCGGGACGACCTGCCCTGGCTGCTGTTCCTCCAGGGCGGCCCCGGCGGCAAGGCCGCCCGCCCGCTCGGCCGGGACGCCTGGCTGGAGCGTGCCCTGGACGACTACCGGGTGCTGCTGCTCGACCAGCGCGGCACCGGCAGGTCCACCCCCGCGACCCGGCAGACCCTCGCCCGGCGTGGCGGCCCGCAGGAGCAGGCGGACTACCTCGCTCACTTCCGCGCGGACGCCATCGTCCGGGACGCCGAGCTGATCCGCCACCGGCTGCTCGGCGCCGACCGGCGCTGGAGCGTGCTCGGCCAGAGCTTCGGCGGCTTCTGCACCCTCACCTACCTCTCCTTCGCTCCCGAAGGCCTGACGGAGGCCTTCATCACCGGCGGCCTCTCCGGCCTCGGCAGTTCGGCGGACGACGTCTACCGCGCCGCCTACCCGCGCGTCGTCCGCAAGAACGAGGACCACTACGCCCGCTTCCCGCAGGACGTCGAGGCCGTCCGGCGGATCGCCGCCCACCTGGCCGACTCCCCCGCCACGCTGCCCGACGGCGGACTGCTCACCGTCGAGGCCTTCCAGGTGCTCGGGATGATGCTCGGCGGCGGCAGCGGCTCCGGAGCCCTGCACTACCTCCTGGAGGAGGCCTGGGTGGAGGGCCCGGCCGGGGCCGAGCTCTCCGACACCTTCCTGGCCGGCGTCCAGGCCCGGCTCTCCTTCGCCGAGGGCCCGCTGTACGCCGTGCTGCACGAGTCGATCTACGGCCAGCGCTCGGTGGACCAGGGCGGCACCGCCTGGTCGGCGGAGCGGGTCCGCAAGGAGTTCCCGCAGTTCGACGCCCGGGCAGCGCTGGCGGGCGACGCCCCGGTGCTGTTCACCGGGGAGATGATCTACCCCTGGATGTTCGACACCGATCCGGCGCTGCGCCCGCTCAAGGAGACCGCGGACCTGCTCGCCGCCCGCACCGACTGGCCCGACCTCTACGACCCGGCGCGGCTGGCCGCCAACACCGTGCCCGTCGTGGCGGCGGTGTACCACGACGACATGTACGTGGACACCGCCGACTCGCTGGAGACCGCCCGCGCGGTGCGCGGCCTGCGGACCTGGATCACCAACGAGTGGGAGCACGACGGCCTGCGGGTGAGCGGCGGCAAGGTGCTGGACCGGCTGATCAAGATGGCGCACGGGGAGGCGTAGCACCCTCCCGACCGGTGGGGCGGCGGGCGGTTCAGTGCGCACGGCGGGCTCCTCTCACCGCCTGTCGGGCACCGCGGCAGCGGTGCAGGCCGGTACCGGACCGGACGGCGGCGGAGGCGCAGGCCCCGACCCGGCCGAGGCGCACGCCCCGGGTGGGCCGTGCCCCGGCCGCCGGCCCGCAGCCCGGGGCCGGGAGCAGGGCGACCGAGCCCCGGGGCCGACCGGCCGACCCCGGCTCGCCGGACCGGTCGGGACCGCCCGGGCCCTGATCGTCCGGGGCCGGCGTCGGGGTCGAGGTCGGGGCGGCGGCCGCGGAACCGCCCTTCCGCCGCCCGCCCCGGCGCCGTCGGCGCGCCCCGCCCGTCGGACCGGAGCGCGGCCCGGGCTCGCCGTCCGGGGCGCGCTCGGCGCCCGGCGGTGCCCCCGGCCCGTCGTCGGTCGCGGGCCCGGAGCCGACCCCGCGCCGCGCCGCCGCCGTGCGCTCCTCGCGCCGCCGTCGCTGGGCCTCGACGGCGGACAGCAGCGCCCCGGGCGACATGCCGTCGTTCATCGACTCGTACAGCAGCTCGGCCAGCAGGTAGCCCGGCGAGAGCCGCAGCACGTGGCCGAGCACCACCCGGGAGGTGGCCGTGTCCCCCGCGACCCAGGACGCCCAGGCCAGCAGGGTGAGCGGGGCCACCGCGCAGCCCTCGTACGGCGGGACGGCCCGCCGGGCGAGGAAGCGCCAGAGCCGCTCGGCGGGGGCGAGCTCGGCCGGCCGGACGAACTCGACGCCGCGGTCCCGGGTGAGGCGGTCCCGCAGGGCGAACAGCAGCCGGGCCGCCCGCTCCTCGTCGAGCTCCCGGGCACCGGCCGCGAACTCGGCGAAAGCCTGCTCCAGCAGTGCGAGGCCCTGCTCCCGGGAGACCGACCCGGCGAGCGACTCGGCGCGGGCGAGCGCCCCGCGCTGCGCGGCGTCCGCCGGCGGGCCGACCGGGGCCAGCGCGCCGACGATCGCCTTCCGGCTGCCGCGCGGCACCAGGCCGGCCACCGTCGCGGCGGCGGCCGCCGGGCCCGGATCGGGCCCGCGCCGCACCGGGTTGCCCGCCGGATCGCAGCAGCCCTCCCGGCGACAGAGGAAGGACCACCAGCGGCCGTCCGAGACGCACAGCGACTCCTTGACGGCCACTCCCCGGCGCCCGAAGGCCGCGCGCAGTTGGTCGGCCAGCGGCCGCAGTTCGCCCACCGCGGGCGGGGCGTGCGCCGTGACCCGATCCTGGCAGAGGTAGAGGAGCACCTCGAACGGCCGGCTGCCGTGCCGCTCGGAGAGGGCGACCAGCAGGGCGGCCGTCTCCTCGGCCGCCGCCGGCCAGTCCGCGGGCGAGGCCGGGAGGTCCGCCCGGATGACCCCGCCCTGGTGGAGGTCGGGGCCCTGGAGACCCACCGCGACGATGCTGTCGTCGGGGTAGAACCCCAGGAGGTAGGGCAACAGCTCGGCCATGTCGGCCGGACCGCGCATGAGGACGGGCCGCTGCTCGGAAGCCGGGCCCAGGGACAGGGTGACGTGTTCGTTGTTCATCTCGTTCATGGCCGCAAGCGTGGCCGCAATGCGAGAACGACTCCGACACTTTCTCTTTTCCTGTGGATAACTCGGCCCCCGAATTTTCCTTCGCTCGATCGGAGCACACGACGGCCACTCCGGAGAGTGAATTTCAGCGGCCGTTCAGCGGATCAACGGATGAAATACACCCGGCCTTCCCCTCCGCCGTCCCACCCGCATTCGCCCCTTGTCGGCGGCATGGGGTTACATCGAGGCCATGCAGCAGCCCGAGTTCCACACCACCGCCACCGCCGACCGCGCCGAGGTCCGGGCGCGGGCCGAGGCCGTCCTGCGCGAGCTGGCCGGCCCCGCCGCCAGCCTGCGCGAGGACCAGTGGACGGCGATCGAGGCCCTCGTGGTCGACCACCGCCGCGCACTGGTCGTCCAGCGCACCGGCTGGGGGAAGTCCGCGGTCTACTTCATCTCCACCGCCCTGCTCCGGGCCCGCGGCGCCGGGCCGACGGTGATCGTCTCCCCGCTGCTCGCCCTGATGCGCAACCAGGTCGAGTCGGCGGCCCGGGCCGGGATCCACGCCCGCACCATCAACTCGGCCAACACCGAGGAGTGGGAGGAGGTCCAGGCCGAGGTCGCCGCCGGGAAGGTCGACGTCCTCCTGGTCAGCCCCGAGCGGCTGAACAACCCGGACTTCCGCGACCAGGTACTGCCGAAGCTCGCCGCCTCCACCGGCCTGCTGGTGGTCGACGAGGCCCACTGCATCTCCGACTGGGGCCACGACTTCCGCCCGGACTACCGCCGGCTGCGCACCATGCTGGCCGACCTGCCGCCCGGCGTCCCGGTACTGGCCACCACCGCCACCGCCAACGCCCGGGTCACCGCCGACGTCGCCGAGCAGCTCGGCACCGGCAGCACCGACGAGCACGCCCTGGTGCTGCGCGGCCCGCTCGACCGGGAGAGCCTCACGCTGGGCGTGCTCGCGCTGGCCGACCCGGCGCACCGGCTCGCCTGGCTGGCCGACCACCTCGACCGGCTCCCCGGCTCGGGCATCGTCTACACCCTGACGGTGGCCGCCGCCGAGGAGGTGACGGCCTTCCTGCGCGAGCGCGGCTTCCCTGTGGCCTCCTACTCCGGCCGCACCGAGGACGCCGAACGCCGGACCGCCGAGGCCGACCTGCTGGCCAACCGGGTCAAGGCGCTGGTCGCCACCTCCGCGCTCGGCATGGGCTTCGACAAGCCCGACCTCGGCTTCGTCGTCCACCTGGGCTCGCCCAGCTCCCCGATCGCCTACTACCAGCAGGTCGGCCGGGCCGGCCGCGGAGTGGACCGGGCCGAGGTGCTGCTGCTGCCCGGGCGCGAGGACGAGGCGATCTGGCGCTACTTCGCCTCGCTCGCCTTCCCGCCGGAGGAGCAGGTGCGGCGCACCATCGACGCGCTCGCCGAGGCCGGCCGCCCGCTCTCCACCGCCGCCCTGGAGCCCCGGGTGGACCTGCGCCGCGCCCGGTTGGAGACCATGCTCAAGGTGCTGGACGTGGACGGCGCCGTCCGCCGGGTCAAGGGCGGCTGGACGGCCACCGGGCAGAGCTGGGCGTACGACGCCGCCCGCTACGCCAAGGTCGCCGCCTCCCGGGAGGCGGAACAGCGGGCGATGCGCGAGTATGCGGCGACCACCGGCTGCCGGATGGAGTTCCTGCGCCGCCAGCTGGACGACGAGCAGGCCGTGCCCTGCGGGCGGTGCGACAACTGCGCGGGGCCGCTGCACACCCCGGAGGTCTCCGCGGAGGCACTGGCCGCCGCCCGGGCCGCACTCGGCCGCCCGGGCGTGAGCTTCGAACCGCGCCGGCTCTGGCCGACCGGGATGGACGCACTCGGGGTGCCGTTGAAGGGCCGGATCCCGGCGGGCGAACAGGCGGAGACCGGCCGGGCACTCGGCCGGCTGTCCGACATCGGCTGGGGCACCCGGTTGCGCACCCTGCTCGCCGACCAGGCGCCGGACGTGCCGGTGCCCGGCGAGGCGGTGGACGCCCTGGTGGCGGTGCTGGCCGACTGGGCCCGCGGCCCCGGCGGCTGGGCCGGGCCCGCGACGGCGGAGGGCACCCGGCTGGAGCGGCCGGTCGGTGTGGTGACCATGGCCTCCTCGACCCGCCCGCAGCTGGTCGGCAGTCTCGGCGCGCGAATCGCCGAGGTCGGGCGGCTGCCGTTGCTCGGCCGGATCGAGTACGCCGGCGGGCTGCCGCCGCACGGGGCCCGCAGCAACAGCGCCCAGCGGCTGCACTCACTGGCCGGGTCGCTGGTGCTGCCGCCGGAGCTGGAGCAGGCGGTGGCGGCCGCCGGCGGACCGGTGCTGCTGGTGGACGACCTCGTGGACTCGGGGTGGACGGTCACCGTGGCCGCCCGGCTGCTGCGCCGCGCGGGGGCCGGCGCGGTGCTGCCGTTGGTCCTGGGGGTGCAGGGGTGAGCGGGCGGCGGGTTGCCCTCGCCCCCGAGGCCGCCATCACTCGAATGGCCTAACAGAAAGGAGTCGCCAGGGCGATTTCGATCACATCGGAGATCCGACCGGAGAAAGGAGGGCCCAGCGCGCCGACAACGGTTCGACATGCCCTTCGCGTGATGTGGATCAAGGTCGGGCGTCACCCGAACCCCACTCGGGCCGACCTGGAACATATCCGGCAGAACATGGGCTATCGGGTGGCGTTCATCATTTCATCGTTGCCGCTCTGGCCCCGTTGCCCTGAGAATTGGGAGGTACCCGAAATCCGGTCCGCTGGGCCCGCCCTTCGGCGTACCCAGGCACCCGCCTGCCCACGGGCCAGGAAGGAGGATCGTGATCAACGGTATCGACCGAGGTCAGCATCCCCTCTCCGGAGGTTCGGCGCCCAGACGGCTGCTGGACCTGGAGACCTGGACCGCCTCGGGGATCCCGTTGCTGCGCGATCCGCGCGAGTTCGTCCTGGAGCTGCACCAGCGTCACCTGCCCCAGCCGGGCACGGTCGTGGTGGCGGTCCTGGACGCGCTCCACCACCTGGCAGCCTCGGCCTCGTTCACGCCCTGGCCGCACGACACCGACGGCTGGCAGCACCGGAACGCCCTGCTGACGCACCTGCGCCGGGTCACCCCGCACGACCTGCGCCAGCCCGAGCCGACCCGGACGGCCGTGCTGCTGCGCTGTCGCGACGGTGCGCCCGGCTGGACGGAACAGGACGGCGCCTGGATGTGGGCCTTGCGGGACGCGGCCGGGCTGCACGGGCTGCGCTGCGGCTCGTACATCGGGCTCACCGCGACGGGCTGGCAGATCCTCGGCGACGGGCGGGGCGGGCGCAATCCACACGCGGGTTCGTGGGCGGACGGGCCGCTGCACATCGTGACGGAGCTGCCGCCGCGGTCGGTGCTCGACGACGCCCCGCGCAGCCAGCGGGCCCGGCAGCAGGCCGCCGAACAGGCCAAGCGGGCCGACGCCCCGCAGCGCTCACCGCAGGCCGAGCCGCCGTGGATCCCGGCGCGGGTCGCGGCCGTGGATCCGGGCCGGCGCACCGGCACGCGCTGACCGGCACTCACTGACCGGCAGCGCTGGCCGACACGTGGTGACCGGTCCGAGCCGCCGGCCACGGGCCGCGAGCAGTACGGACGGGCAACGCGGACGGGCAGTACGAACGAGCCCGGGCCCGGCACCGTACGGCACCGGGCCCGGGGTGAGGACGACGGTCGGAGCTTCGGTCAGGCCTTGACCGGACGCCCGGGTGCGGCTGCGGACGCCCCCGTGACGGCCGGGCCGGCCTCCCCGCACACCAGCAGCAGGGTGTTGGCGCGGCCGAGCGCGTCGGCGTACGCCTCGGTGGCCCGGGCGGGCGAACCGCCGTTGACCACCAGCACGACCACATCGCGGCGGACCGGCCTGGTCAGCGCCGCGTCCGCGTAGAACACGTCGCCGCCCTCGGCGAGTTGCGCCCAGTAGCGCTCCTCGCCGAAGGACAGCTCGTGCTGCTGCCAGGGGTGGGCGTCGCCGACGGTCAGCACCAGGATCTGGCCCGGGTCGCGGCCCGAGTCCAGGAGCAGATCGACCGCGTCGTCGGCGCGTTCCAGCGCCTGTGCCGGGGTGGCCGCGATGCGCTGGACCTCGACCTGCGACGCGGCCGGGGCCGTGGCCGGGGCCGGAGCCGTGGCCGGGCGGCGCGGTGCCGGACCGGGCTTGGGGATCAGGCGCGACGGTCCCGGACGGTCGGCACGCGGCGGTGCCGGACGCGGGGGCGCCGGGCGCGGGCCGGGCACCGGGAGCGGCGCGGCGGCGGTGGTGGTGGGTGCGGTGGTGGGTGCGCCGCCGCTGGCAGGCGCGTGGAGGGCTTGTGCGTCCGACTCGCGGGGGAAGGGAACGCCGGGGCCCGGGAGGCTCTCGTGAATCTCCGGCTCCTCGGGGAAGACAGGCATACCCGGATATCTATCAAATGCCGGTCGAACGCGCACGGGCGCCCCACCCATTGGGCACGGGACCTCCGTCACCCCCACCCCGGGCAATTCCAGACGGACCATCAGAAACCGAGCGTCAACTGTTCGTCGGCGGATCCCTGACCGGCGCCGATGACGTCCCGGCCGCGCTTGAGGTGACGCCACTTGGGCAGTGCGTCCAAGTACGCCCAGGAGAGCCGGTGGTGCTCGGTGGGGCCGAACTCGTCCAGCGCGGAGCGGTGCACCGGGGACGGATAGCCGGCGTTGTCCGCGAAGCCGTATTCCGGGCAGTTCTCGCCGAGTTCGGCCATCAGCCCGTCACGGTGGACCTTGGCGAGCACCGAGGCGGCGGAGACGCAGATGCAGGACTGGTCGCCCTTGATCACCGTGCGCACCCGCCACGGGCCGCCGAGGTAGTCGTGCTTGCCGTCCAGGATCACCGCGTCGGGTTCGACCGGCAGCGCCGCCAGCGCGCGGACGGCGGCCAGCCGCAGCGCCGCCGTCATGCCGAGCTCGTCGCACTCCTGCGGCGAGGCGTGACCGAGCGCGTACGCGGTGACCCAGTCGGCGAGCACCGGCGCGAGGGCCTCGCGGCGAAGCTCGGTGAGCAGCTTGGAGTCGGTGAGCCCCTCCGGCGGCTTGCGCAGGCCGGTGACGGCGGCCCCGACGGTGACCGGTCCGGCCCAGGCGCCGCGTCCCACCTCGTCCAGCCCGACCACGACCTTGGCGCCGGCCCGGCGGAGCGAGCGTTCGACGGAGTGCGTCGGCGGGACGATGGGCATCACGGACTCCGTTCGGCAGTGCAGCCCCCTCCGATGGGGCGCTCTCCAGCCTAAGCCCGCCTACGGAGGCCCCCGACCGGCTACGTCCGGCGGACCATCGGGACCAGCACGTCGTCCACCAGCCGGACCGCGAAGTCCGGGGCCAGGGCCTGCTCGGAGACCTTCACCTGGAACATCAGCATCGCGGGGACGACGTCGGCGACCAGCGGGGTGACCGCGTCGGGGCGGACGTCGCCCCGCTCGACGCCGCGGCGGAGGATGTCCAGGATGGCGTCCTTGGTCGGCCCGACCACCCGCTGCACGATGAAGTCCTTGAACACCTCGGCCTGTTGCTGGGAGAGCTCGGCCATCAGCGCGTGCAGGGCGGCGCCCGCCCGGGAGCAGATCTCGTCCGTGAACAGCTCGATGAGCTGCAGCAATTCGGCCCGGGTGGACCCGAGGTCGGGGATGCCGCAGGGGCGTGGCAGAGTGGCGTCCAGGGCGTCGAGGACGAGTTCGTCCTTGGACGCCCAGCGCCGGTAGAGCGCGGCCTTCCCGGTCCGCGCCGCGCCGGCGACGCCCTCCATCGTCAGCCGCGCGAATCCGCCGGAGGTGAGCTGGTCGAGCGCGGCCTCGAAGATCGCGTTCTCCAACTCCTTCCCCCGGCGCCGCACCGGCCGGGCCAGCGCCTCGCGGACGGCCTGGACCGGGCAATAGCGCTCAGACCCCTCTCCCGGCGCTCCCGACACCGGCTGCACTCCCGGCACCACCGGTACGCCCGACACCGCCGGTACGCCTGGCGCCACGGAAACCCCCGGCGCCACCGGGAGCACGCCGGACGGCAACGGCACGGCGGAGCCCCCGGACGTCCGGTCCGCCGCCGGGCGCCATGTCAACCGATCCATTGCCACCATCCTTAAGGAACGCTTGCGTTCACTATCGAGCCCAGGCTATCGTCCAGATTAGTGAACGGCATCGTTCCTTCCCAGCCTGCGCCGAAGCGCAGCGGCGCGTTCGGGCCGGCGGATCCGCTGCGGCCCCGGACACGCGAAGCACCACCGATGCACCACCGTTGCACCGCCGACGCACCGCAGTTCCCGCGCACCGAGCGCACCACCACACCCACCGCATCCACCACACCCATCGCACCGACCGCACCGCGCGCACAGCCAGCAGGGGGCACAGTTCGTGGCTATCTCCGACACGCTCAGCAAGAACTCACCGCCGAAAACCGGCCAGGGCCGGGGGAAGAACATCACCCTGGCCGTCATCGCGGCCACCCAGCTCATGGTGGTGCTCGACGCGACCATCGTGAACATCGCGCTGCCGCACATCAAGGACGCGCTGAACTTCTCGACCACCGACCTGTCCTGGGTCATCAACGCCTACACGCTGACCTTCGGCGGGCTGCTGCTGCTCGGCGGCCGGGCGGGCGACATCCTCGGCCGCCGCCGGGTGTTCATCTTCGGCACCCTGCTGTTCGGCCTGGCCTCGCTGCTGGGCGGCTTCGCCCAGGACAGCACGCTGCTGCTGGCCGCCCGCGCGCTCCAGGGCATCGGTGGCGCGATCTGCTCACCCACCGCCTTCGCCCTGATCGCCACCAACTTCGAGGAGGGGCCGGAACGCAACAAGGCGTTCGGCGTCTTCTCGGCGGTGGCCGGTTCGGGTGCCGCGATCGGCCTGCTGGCCGGCGGTCTGCTGACCGAGTACCTGGACTGGCGCTGGGTGTTCTTCGTCAACGTGCCGATCGCCGTGCTGATCGCGATCGCCGCGCCGCGCTACATCGCCGAGTCCGAGCGCCACCCGGGCCGCTTCGACCTGCCCGGCGCCTTCACCTCGACCCTCGGCCTGGTCGGCCTGGTCTACGGCTTCATCCGGGCCGCCTCGGACGGCTGGTCGGACCCCCTGACGCTCGGCTCCTTCGCCGCCGGTGCGCTCCTGCTGGCCGCCTTCATCGTGATCGAGCGGCGCACAGACCAGCCGATCACCCCGCTGCACCTGTTCGCCGACCGCAACCGCACCGGCGGCCTGGTGATGATGCTCTGCCTGGCCGCGGCCATGTTCGGCATCTTCTTCTACGTCGTCCTGTTCGTGCAGGGCCCGCTCGGGTACAGCCCGCTCAAGGCCGGTGTCTCGTTCCTGCCGATCAGCGTGTCGATCATCATCGCCGCTCAGCTCGCCTCGGCCTTCCAGGCCAAGTACGGCCCGAAGCCGTTCATGGTGGGCGGCGCGCTGCTGGTCACCATCGGCCTCACCTGGCTGACCCAGATCCACAAGGACAGCGGCTACCTGGACGGCGTGCTGGCCCCGACGGTGATCTTCGGCCTCGGCATGGGCCTGATCTTCGTCCCGGTGATGCTGCTCTCGGTCGCGGGCGTCCCCGGCGAGGAGACCGGCGCCGCCTCCGGCCTGCTCAACTCGATGCAGCAGATCGGCGGTTCGCTCGGCCTGTCGATCCTGACCACGGTCTTCGCGCACTACGCCGTGCCCGAGTTCCAGGCGCAGCTGCCCGCCTTCATGCACACGGCCGCACCGGACCAGCTCGCCTACTTCCAGGAGAAGCACGACTTCCCGCCGGGTTCCGAGGCCGCCAACTCGGTGCTCGCCCAGGGGATCTCGCACGGCTTCATCGTCGGCGCGGTGCTCGCCGGGGTCGCGCTGCTGGTCGCGATCCTCGTCATCAAGGCGAAGGCGAGCGACCTGCCGAGCGGCGACAGCGCCGGCATCGCGATGCACTGATCCGCACCGGCCCCCGCAGGGGCGGCGGAACCGCAAACGGGCCGGCCGGGAGCAGCACGCTCCCGGCCGGCCCGCAGCACTTCCGAGCCGTACCCGGCCCGACCCGGTGCCCGCTACCTGACCCCGGTGCCCGCTACCAGCCCCGCTCGGGCTCCAGCCCGGCCCACTCGCAGGGCCCCCGGCCCGACCTCGGCCCCTCCACCAGCGGCCGCTCCGTCAGGACCTGCCGGGCCCCGGCGACCGAGCCGCCGGCGGCGTACCAGGGCCGGGTGTCCTGGTCCAGGTCCCGCCGGATCAGTTGCAGCGCGCAGGACCGCTCCGGCTCGGGCAGCCGGTCCAGGGCGGGCACCGCGTCCGCCGAGAGGTCACGGACGTTGCGCAGGTCGATCTGCTCCGACCGCTCGTACCGGGCCACGTTCTGCTCCGCGACGATCGCGTCCGGCCCCATCAGCCCGTACACGGCGACAGTGAGCATCCCGCTGAGGACGACGGCGCGCGGCAGCCGGCCCCCGCCCCGCCGGGTGAGGCCGGCGGCGAGCAGCAGCAGGAACACGGTGCCCAGCCAGATCTCGACCACCAGCACCCACAGCCGCAGCCTGGTGAGCCCGGAGGCGTCCACGTAGAACCACATCCGGCCGAGCGCCGAGGCGACCACGACCAGCGCGAGCAGGCAGAGCAGTCCGAGCAGGATCCTGGCCAGTCGGCGGTCCCCCGGGGTGGTGCGCGGGGCCCAGCGCTTGGCGACGGCCACCACGACCAGGGTCAGCACGGTGATCACGCTCAGCTGCCAGAAGCCCTGCCGGGCGTAGGCGGAGCGGCTCATCCCGGTGTTGGCCAGCACGGCGTCCGCGCCGCCGAGCACCACGACCGCCTGGATCACCGCGAAGGCGCCGAACAGCAGGTCGAGCGCGACCAGCGGCAGGGCCCATTCCAGCCGCCGCCGTTCGCGGCCCGGGCGGACCTCCAGCCGGTCCCAGCGGCGCGGTCCGGCGGCGATGTGCGCGAAGCCGAGGGCGGCGAGCGTTCCGAGCCCGAACAGCGCGCCGCGCCCCGGCAGTTGGTGGACGTCGAAGCTGGGGACCAGGCCGGTCAGCAGGTCCGCCATGGCGGCGTCCGCGCCGGCGAACAGCAGGCCGAAGACGGTCAGCAGGACGGCGGCGACGGCGAGCGCCTTGAGCACCGGGACGACCCGTCCGGCCCCCGGCAGCGGCCGGCCCTCCAGGCTGTCCCAGATCCAGCTCACGCCCGGGATCAACTGCCAGACCAGGGCGGGCAGGGCGAGCAGCACCCCCGCCCAGCGGCGCCCGCCGTGCAGGGCGAGCGAGGCCAGCCCCAGCGCGCAGCCGGAGGCGAGCAGGGCGGGCCAGCCCGCGTCCCAGCGGGCCGGGACGGCGAGCAGGGCGAGGGCCAGCAGGCTCCAGACGAGCGTCCAGGGCCGGATCCGGCGGCCGGCCGTACGGGCGACCAGGCCGGCGACGACGGCCGTGGCGGCGCCGCAGATCAGCAGGTTGGCGCCGACTCCGTCGTACAGCAGCCAGGCCGTCAGCAGACCCGCGAGCAGGGCGAGCAGGAGGACCCGGGGGGTGGCGGCCGCGTGCCGTTCGGGGTCGGTGGCGCGCAGCCGGCCGGGCGGCGGGGGCACGGGGGCGCTCGGCGAGCGGTACGGGGCGCCGGGCCGGTACATGTCGAACGGCGAGTCCGGGGCGGCTTGCGCGTCCGGCTCGGCCGACGGGCCGTACTCGACCGACGGGCCGTACTCCGCCGACGGGCTGTGCTCGGCCGACGGGCCGTGGTCGATCGACGGGCCGTGCTCGGCCCCCGGCTGCGGATCGGACGGGGCAGGCGTGGACGGGCCTGGCATGAGTCACCCTCGGTGGTCGGCGGGCATGCGGAAGCCGTCCTCCGGGCGGTCCGCGGGGCGGGCGCTCTCGACGCCCTGCCGCAGCCGACTGTAGACGATTCTGAACAAGTTCAAAAGTTGGTTCTGAACGCGTTCAGAAGCCTCTCGGGCCCGCTGGCACCAAGGCGCACCGCCGGAGCCGCCCGCCCTACCCCTTGACCGAGCCCGCCAGCAGTCCGCGGACGAAGTACCGCTGCAGGCCGAAGAAGACGATCAGCGGCACGGTGATCGACAGGAACGCCCCCGCCGTGAGCAGCTCCCAGCGCCCGCCCAGCGACCCGGACAGCTGCGCCAGCCGGACCGTCATCGGCGCCACCTCCGGCGTGCCGCCGGCGAAGGTGAGCGCGACCAGCAGGTCGTTCCAGACCCAGAGGAACTGGAAGATCGCGAACGAGGCCAGCGCCGGGGCGCACAGCGGCAGCACGATCGAACGGAAGATCTTGAAGTGCGAGGCGCCGTCCACCACCGCCGCCTCCATCAGGTCGCGCGGCAGCTGGGCGATGAAGTTGTGCAGCAGGAACACCGCCAGCGGCATCGCGAACATGGTGTGCGCCAGCCAGACCGGCGCGTAGCTGCCCTTGAGGTCCACCGCGGGGATCAGCGTCAGCGCCCCCAGGTGCGCACCGCCGGAGAACAGCCGCAGCAGCGGGATCAGCGCCATCTGGAGCGGCACCACCTGGAGTGCGAACACCGTGAAGAACACCGTGTCGCTCCCGCGGAACCGCACCCACGCCAGCGCGTACGCCGCCATCGCCGCGAGCACCAGCGGGAAGAAGGTGGCCGGGATGCTGATCGCCAGCGAGTTCACCAGGAAGGGCATCAGGCCAGTGGAGCCGCCGGAGCCGCCCTCGAACAGCACCGCGTGGTAGTTGCCGAGGCCGAAGTCCGGATGGAGCAGGGCGTTCCACCAGCCGTCCTTCGTCACGTCCTGCTTGGGGCGCAGCGAGGTCACCAGCAGGCCGAGGGTCGGGACCGTCCAGAGCACTGTCACGGCGATCACGAACAGCGAGGCCAGGGGGCTGCTGAAAGCCTTCCGCACGGGGCTCCCCCCGGCCGGACGGCGGCTGACGGCTTTCGCCTCAGGAGTGCTCACCGCACCTCACGCTCCCTCCGCAGCTGGACGATGTTGTAGGCCACCAGCGGCAGCACCGCGAGGAACAGCAGGACCGCGAGGGCGCCGCCCCGCCCGTCGTTGAACTGCACGAAGGACTGCGAGTACATCTCGTTGGCCAGCACCTGGGTGCCGAAGTTGCCGCCGGTCATGGTGCGGACGATGTCGAAGGCCTTCAAGGTGATGATCATGACGGTGGTCAGGACGACCATCACCGTGGTGCGGATCATCGGCACGGTGACGTGCCAGAACAGCCGCGCCCCGGTCGCACCGTCGAGCCGGGCCGCCTCCACCACCTCGTCCGGGATCGCCTTGATCGCCGCCGAGAGCACCACCATCGCGAAGCCGGTCTGCACCCAGACCATCACCGCCATCAGCAGGAAGGTGTTCAGCGGCTGGCTGAGCAGCCAGTTGGGCGGGTCCGACCAGCCCACCGCGTGGGCGAGCTGGCTGAGCAGGCCGATCTGCGGCTGGTCCTTGCCGCGCGCCTCGTAGACGAACTTGAAGATGATCGAGGCGCCCACCAGCGAGATCGCCATCGGCATGAAGATCAGCGACTTGTAGACCGACTGGCCGCGCATCCGGTCCACCAGCAGCGCCAGCACCAGGCCGAGACCGGTCGCCACCAGCGGCGCGACCACCAGCCACAGCAGGGTGTTGAGCAGCACCTTCCGCACCGAGTCGGTGGTGAACGCCCAGCCGAAGTTCTCGCCGCCGACGAAGGTGCTGCCGTCCGCGCTGTGCAGGCTCAGGTAGACCGTACGGATCAGCGGCGCCACCAGGCCGACCGCCAGCAGCAGCACCGCCGGGCCCAGGAAGACCAGGACGGCCAGCGGGCGGGCCAGCCGGCCCCGGGCGCGTCCGGCCACCAGGAAGACCACCAGCAGGACGCCGAGGAAGCCCGCGATCGCGCCGAAGCTGTTGCCGAACTTGATCGCCGCGTCGCCCCAGGCGCCGACGGCCAGGGAGCCGGCGGCCGGCGGGGAGCCGGTTACGGGCATGGCTGCACGTCCCTTCGGTTCGTCCAGCAGGAAGGGGAAGCGGGGTCAGGGAGCAGGTGAGGAAGCAGGTGACGGGGAGGAGGGGCGGGCGGTGCGGGTGGGTGGCCCCGCACCGCCCTCGGCGGGTGGTCCCGGACATCCGGCCGGGCGGACCGCTTCGACGGCTGCCTCGGCGGCCACCTCGGCAGCTGCCCCGAACGGCTACCTCAGCGGGCTACTTCGGCCAGGCGGCGTCGATGTCGGCCGCGACCTTCTGGATCGACTGCCCCTCGGCGAACCAGGCGGTCAGCGACTTCCACTCCTGCCCGGAGCCGACGGCCGCCGGCATCATGTCGGAGGCGTCGAAGCGGAAGGTGGCGCTCGGGTCGGTCAGCGCCTCCGCGGAGAGCTTGTCGATCGGATCCGTGTACAGGGACTTGTCCACGCCCTGGTTGGCCGAGACCCAGCCGGTCGCGGTCCTCACCCGGCTGCTCGCCCAGTCCGAACTGGACAGGTAGTTCTGCACCGCCTGCGCCTCGGGCTTGCTGGAGAAGGCGGCCAGGAACTCGCCGCCGCCCTCGACCGGGTTGGCGATCGCCGGGTTGACGGCGGGCAGGTGGAAGGCGAAGACGTCGCCGTCCGGGGCGACCTTGGTGCCCTTGGGCCACTGCGCCTCGTAGAAGGAGGCCTGCTGGAGCATCGCGCACTTGCCGGTGAGGATCGGCGCGCCCGCGTCCTGGAAGGTGGTGGTGGCGATCGACTTGACGTCGCCGTAACCGCCGTTGACCCAGGCCGGGTTCAGCATCCAGTCGGCGACCGTCCGCATCGCCGTGGCGATCTTCTGGTCGGAGAACTTCACCTGGTGGCCGACCCACTGGTCGTACACCTCACCGCCGTACGTGCCCAGGACCACCTCCTCCAGCCAGTCGGTGGCCGGCCAGCCGGTGGCCGTGCCGGAGGCGATGCCCCCGCACCAGGGCTTCGGGCCGCCCGCCTTGGCGATCCGGTCGCTGAGCGCCATGAGGTCCGCCCAGGTCTTCGGCACCTCGTAGCCGGCCGCCTTGAAGGCCTTCGGCGAGTACCAGACCAGGGACTTCATGTTGGCACTCATCGGCGCCGCGTAGAAGGTGCCGTCGACCGAGCCGTAGGTCTTCCAGACCGGGCTCCACTTGTCCTGGTTGGCGACGGTCTGGGCGGGCGGCTTGACCACCTTGCCGCTCTTCACCATCTGCGCCAGCAGGCCCGGCTGGGGGATGATCGCGAAGTCCGGGGCGTTGCCGCCGGCCACCCGGACCGGCAGCTGGGACTCGAAGTCGTTGGACCCCTCGTAGCTGATCTTGATCCCGGTGCACGAGCTGAACTCGGCCCAGGACTTCTCCAGGTTGTCCGACTCCGGACTGAGGATCGAGGCGAACATCGTCACCGTGGTGCCCGAATGCCCGGCGTACGGCTGGTACTTGGCGCAGTCGCCGGTCAGCGTCCGGGCCGCCCCGTCGCCGCCGCCCGAACCGCCGGAGCTGTTCGAGCAGGCCGCGGTCAGGGCCAGCGCCGCCAGCAGGGCGGGTACGGCCACCGTTCGACGGCGTGAACTCGCGGACGGCGCGTTCGGGTTGAGGGTCAATGCGGTCCTCCTCGCCAGGGCGTGCTGCCTCGGGTGGGCTGCCTCGGGTGGACTGAACGACATTGCGCTGTACCGGAGATGGGCGTGCAGGGATCGCTGGGCGAGCGGGCGAACGAACGGACGGACGGACGAGCGAACGGACGGACGGACGAGCGAACGGACGGACGGCCGAACCGGTCCGACGACGTTAACGCAGCCTTCCGCCGCCGCCAAGGTCCATGGTCGACCTTCCCCCACACCGGTGCCCCGATCATCACGTCCGAAACCGGCGACCGCCCTCCGGGGGCCCGCGGGCATGCCCCACTAACCCCTGCGACCCCGCCCGGAATCCGGACGAGGCCACGCATCTGACGAGCCGTCAGCAGATGCCGGTCGGGCCGGTCACCAGAGCCGGACGGGCAGCTCCTGCAGGCTGTTCACCACCAACGACGGGCTCGGCCGCAGCTCGCCGTCCGGCACGGTCAGTGACAGCCCGGGGAAGCGCTCGAACAGCGCCGGCAGCGCGACCGCCGCCTCCAGCCGGGCCAGCGGCGAGCCGGGGCAGACGTGTGGACCGTGGCCGAAGGACAGGTGCCGGGTCGGGTCCCGGGTGATGTCGAACAGCTCCGCCGTCACCCCGTGCTGCAGCGGGTCCCGGCCGATGGCGTTGTACGAGACCAGCACCGGGTCGCCCGCCGGGATCACCAGCTCGCCGACCTCGATCGGCTCGGCGGCGAAGCGGAACAGGAAGTTGCTGGTCGGCGGGGTCCAGCGGAGCGACTCCTCGACCACCGCGTCCCAGGAGACCTCGCCCGCGCGCACCAGCGCCAGCTGGTCCGGGTGCGCCAGCAGCGCCCGGACCGCGTTGCCGATCAGGTTGACGGTGGTCTCGTGGCCGGCCGCGATGATCACCCGCAGGGTGGCCGCCGCCTCCGCGTCGGTGAGCGCCCCGCCCTCGGTGTCCGCCGCCAGCAGCGCGCTCGCCAGGTCCTCGCCCGGCGCCGAACGGCGCTGCGCCACCAGGCCGTTGACGAAGGCGTTCAGCCCGGCGACGGTCGCCTGGATGCCCTCCGGGTCGGGCTTGACCCCGAAGAACCGCTCGTACAGGTCGCGCAGCAGGCCGTGCTCCGACTCCGGAACGCCCAGCAGCGAGCAGATCACCGTCATCGGCAGCGGGAAGGCGAAGGCCGACTTGAGGTCGACCAGCGGCTCCCCGGCCGCCAGGGCGTCCAGCAGCGCGTGGGTGATCTCCTCCACCCGCGGGCGCATCAGCTCGACCCGGCGCGGGGTGAAGGCCTGGGCGACCAGCGCCCGCAGCCGGCGGTGCTCGGCACCGTCCGTGGTCACCATGCTCGGGCCCGGCACCGCCAGGCCGATCAGCGGCCAGGTCTTCGGCACCTCACCGCGCTGGTAGGCCGCCCAGTGCCGGGCGTCCTTGACCAACCGGGCGTCGGTCAGCAGGTCGCGCGCGGCCGCGTGCCGGGTCACCGCCCAGGCGGCGACCCCGCCGGGCAGCACGACCGGCACCGCCGGACCGGCGGCCCGCAGCAGGGCACCCTCGGCGGCGTTGTCGCGGGCCAACGGGTCGAGGGCGATCGGGGCCGGGGCCGGGGCAGCGGTCATCGGCGGCAACTCTCCTTGACGTAAGGGGTCTTCGAACGGTTGTGCACGTCCTGTGGATCCTGACCGGCCCGACCAAGATCCGCAAGACCTCCCCAGGGCGTGGGCTAGTACCCCGGGCTGAACGAGACCGGCAGCGCGACCAGTCCGCGCACCCAGGCCGAGGGCCGCCACACCAGCGCGTGCTCGGCCACCGCCAGCCGCAGGTCCGGCAGCCGGTCCAGCAGCACCTCGATCGCGGTGGTGGCGATCACCTCGGCCGCCTCCTGGGCCGGGAACGGGCAGCCGTGCTCGCCGTACGAGTAGCTCATGTGCGCCCGGTTCCCCTCGGCCGGACGGCCGTCGGCCTGGCGCACCGACGGGTCCGCGTTGGCCCCGGCGAAACCCAGCAGCAGCATGTCGCCCTCGGCGATCCGCTGGCCGCCGAGCTGGGTGTCCCGCACCGCCCAGCGCCCGGCGAAGATCTGGACCGGCGTGTCCTCCCAGAGCGCCTCGTTGAGCGCCTGGCTGATGCTGCGCCGCCCGCCCGCCAGCGACGCGGAGAACCGCTCGTCGGTGAGCATCAGCCGCAGCGCGTTGGAGATCCAGTACGAGCTCGGCTGGTGGCCGGAGATCAGCAGCACCCGCAGGTCCCGCATCACCTCGTCGTGGGTCAGCCCCGCCGGGTGCTCCAGCATCCGCGAGGCCACGTCGGCCCCCGGGCGCTCGGACTTCTCCTCCACCAGCGCGAGCATCAGCTCCAGCAGCCGCTGGGCGCCGGCCGGGGCGTCCGCACCGCCGTCCAGCATGGCCAGCAGCGCCGCGATGAGCTGCGGCGCCTGGTCCTCGTCCAGGCCCAGCACCCGGCACAGCACCAGCAGCGGCATCCGGTGCGCGTACTCGGCGACCAGATCGGCCTCGCCGCGCCCGGCGAACTCGTCGATCAGCCCGTCGGCGATCTCCTCGGCGTGCTTGCGCAGCTCGTACGGGTCGATCCCGGCCAGCGCGTCGGTGACCGCCCGGGACCGCCGGACGTGCTCCTCGCCCTCCGCGTACAGGATCGACGGCACCGGGGCCATCATCGGCTTCAACGGCCAGTCCGCGGGCAGCGTCTGCCACGCGTGCCAGCGGCTGGAGTCCCGGCCGAACAGCTGCGGTTGGCCGGTGACCTGCTGGAGCTCCCGGTAGCCGATGACCAGCCAGGCGGGCACGCCGCCGGCCAGCTCGACCGGGGCGACCGGGCCGTGGGCGGCGCGCAGCTCGCGGTAGAGCTGGGCCGGGTCGGTCTGGAAGCGCGGCCCGTACAGCGGCGTGGCGCCGGTGTGCGCCGGGCAGCCCGGGGGCGGGGTGACGGCGGGCTCGGTCACGGGGTGCTCTCCTCGTAGATCGCGTCGGGTGCTCCGGGGACGGTCGGCTCACCCGGCTCGTCGGGCCCGGAGGCCGCATCGGGCCCGAACGCCGTACCGGGTTCGCCGTGTTCGCCGGGTTCGGCCAGCGCCGCCGCGTCGGCCCCGGCGAGGGCGGCCAGGTGGTGGACCAGCGCGATCAGCACCCGCTTGCCGGACTCCCGGTCACGGGCGTCGCAGTCCACCAGCGGGACCTCCGGCGGCAGGTCCAGCGCCTCCCGGACCTGCTCCAGGGTGTGGCCGGGCTCGCCGAAGTTGTTGCGGGCCACGACGAACGGCGTGCCGTGGTGCTCCAGCCGGTCGATCGCGTACCAGGAGTCCTCCAGCCGCCGGGTGTCCACCAGCACGACCGCCCCCAGCGCACCGCTGAACAGCCGGTCCCAGAGGAACCAGAAGCGCTCCTGCCCGGGCGCGCCGAACAGGTACAGCACCTGGCGCTCCGACAGGGTGATCCGGCCGAAGTCGAAGGCGACGGTGGTGGAGCGCTTGCCCCAGCTGCCGGCCGGGTCGATGCCCTCCCCCGCCCGGGTCATCACCTCCTCGGTGTTCAGCGGGCGGATCTCGCTGACCGAGCCGACCAGGGTGGTCTTGCCCACCCCGAACCCGCCGACCACCACGATCTTCAGCGCGTTGTCGGCGGTCGCCCGCAGCGGGGTGCGCGCCGCGGGCCGGAGGTCCTGGAGGTCAGAGCCGTTGGAGGCCATGCAGCACCTGCTTCAACGTGTCGAGATCGGGCAGCCGGGCCTTGTTCGGCGCGAACCTGGGGTGCCGGGCGGTGACCGCCCCGGCCTCCAGCAGGTCGCCGAGCAGGATCTTCACCACCGAGACCGGCAGCGACAGTTCCGCCGCCACCTCCACCACGGCCGTCGGGGCCTCGCACATCCGCAGGATCCGGACGTGCTCCGACTGCATCCCCGGCGCCGGCTGTCGCTCCGCGACGATCAGGGTGACCAGGTCGAAGGCGACCGAAGGGGCGCGGCTGCGACCCCCGGTGATGGTGTAGAGGCGGTCCGGGTCGTCGTCCCGGCCCGGCAGCACCGGCCCGGCGTTCATATCCCGGCGCTCTCGCCCGCGGCGGCCGCGCCGGACTCCGCGGCCGCCTCCCGGGCGGGCGCGCTGAGGTGGACGCCGATCTGCTCGATCAGGCCGTGCATGTTGTGGCCGACCACGCCCACGTCCGCCTCGTCGTCCGTGACCACCGCGAGGTGCGCGCCCTCACCGGCCGCCACGATGCACAGGATGCCGCCGTGGAACTCGGTCATCGACTGCCGGACGCCGCCGCTGCCGTCCCCGAACTCGATCGAGGCGCCGTGCGCCAGGCTCTGCAGCCCAGAGGCGATCGCCGCCAGCTGGTCGGCCTGGTCGGCGCTCAGCCCGGCGGTGTGGCAGAGCTTGAGGCCGTCGGCGGACAGCACCAGGGCGTGCAGGGAGCCGGGGGTTGCCGCCAGCAGGTTTTCCAACAGCCAGTCGAGGTCGCGGTCGGTGGCGCTGCTCATCGGGAGTCCTTCTCGGTGACGGGGGAAGCGTCGGGCGTGGTCTCGGAGTCCGCGGTCGGCGCCGTCCCGGGGGCGGGCAGCGCCGGCTGGGCGGCCCGGCGGAAGGCCCCGAACCGGGCGGCGGCGCGCACCGCGTCGGTCCGTACGGGCTTCGCGGCCGGGGCCGCCGCCGGGGTGGTGGTGGCCAGCGTCTGCCCGCGGCGGCGCTGCGGCAGGCCGCTGTCGGTCATCCGGGTCGGCCCGGACGGGGTCTGGGCGGGCGCGGCGGGCGCCGGGACCGCCGTGGCGGCCGGTACCGCGGCCGGTGCCGTAGTCGGTACCGCGGTCGGGGCGGCGCTCGGCGCGGCGGGCACGGGCGGCAGCGAGGCGGGCGCCGGGCGGGCGGGAGTGAGCGCGGGGCGCACGGACTCCACGGCCGGCCCGGAAGCCGCCCCGGAAGCCGTCACGGGCGCGGCCGCCGGGGCGGGCGCCGGAGCCGGGTGGGTGACCACCTGCTGCGGGATCAGCATCACCACCCCGGTGCCGCCGCGGGCCGACGGCCGGAAGGAGATCTGCAGCCCGTGCTTGCGGGCCAGCACGCCGACCACCGCGAGGCCCAGCCGGGTGCCGGCGGACAGCGTGGCGAGGTCCAGCGGCTCGGCGGAGACGGCGCGTTCGGCCCGGCGCAGCCAACTGTCGCTCAGGCCCAGCCCGCTGTCCTCGACGGTGACCGCCAGACCGGCCGGCACCTCCTCGACGTAGACGTGCACCTCGGCCGGCGGGGCGGAGAAGTTGGTGGCGTTGTCCAGCAGTTCGGCCAGCGCGTGCATCACGCCCTCGGCCGCGAAGCCGGCCACCGCGGCGGTGCTGGCGTTGTGCAGCCGCACCCGCTGGTAGGCACCGATCCGGCCGAGCGCACCGCGCAGCACCGACTCCACCGCGATCGGCTTGGCCCAACGGCGGCCGGAGCGGGCACCGGTGAGCACCGCGATGCTGTCCGCCATCCGGCCCGCCTGGGCGGTCGAGTGGTCCAGCCGCAGCAGGTCGCCGAGGACCTCCTCGTCGTGCCGGTGCTGCATCTCGCGCAGTTCGGCGTGCATGCTCGTGGCCAGCGCCTGGACCCGGCCGGCGGCGGTCGCGCAGACCGCGAGCGCGGCGGCCCGCAGCCGCTCGCCGCGGCCGACCTCCTCGCCGACCGCCCGCAGCAGCGCGTACTGGGGGTGCCGGCGGTGGGCGGCCAGCGCACTGTCCACGGACGCGCCCCCGCGCAGCTTCTTCACCAGCTCGGGCAGCACGCCCTCGGGGATCCGCTCCAGTTCGGCCCGCTCGGCGGCGGCCCGCTCCCGCTCCGCGTCGGCCGCGGCCCGCTCGGCCGCCAGTTCGGCCCCCAGCCGGGCCAACTCGGCCTGCGCGGCGGTGAGGTCCGCCTCGACCCGGGCGTGCTCGGCCCGGGCGGCGTCCCGTTCGGCGAACGCGGCGGCGGCCCGGTCCTGGGCGGCCGTCTCGGCCTGCCGGGCGGTGCCGGCGGCGACCAGCGCGGCCCGGGTCTCCTGGTGCTGGGCGGCCAGGTCCCCGGTCAGCCGGCGGGCGCGCTCGGCGCCGCTCGCGGCCAGGCCGACCACGATCAGCCAGAGCACCGCCACGGCGGCCACCGCGAGCGCGGTGAGCGGTTGGTGCGCGCCCAGGGCCCGGCCGATGCCGACCGGCGCGGCGACCAGCGCCAGCAGCACGGCGGCCGCGGTCAGGGCGACGGTGCGCGGCGCGGAGCGGCGGCGCGGCCGACCGTCGGGGCTGGTGGCTTCTCTCATCGGGGCGGTCCTCGGCAACGTCGGCGGGCGGCGGCGCGGGCGGCGGGTCGGCGACGGTCGCGGCCGCCGACAGCTGGTCGGGCGCATACCAGACCGCCCGGTGGCGTCGCGAAACGTCTCCGGGCGGCTGATCGGTTCACGCTTTCGGCTGATCATATCGATTCAGACATTGCCCTCAACCCGCTAGTTGACGGTCAATCTCCTTCATTCACGCCGAGTACACCGCACGGCGACACCTTCCACCCCTTCCCGGCACCGCCGCTCAGGCCAGTTCCGCCTCCACCGCCTGCCGCACCTCCGCCGTGTCCAGCCCGTGGTCGGCGACCACCAGCACCCCGAGCCCCTCCCCCTCGCGGAGCACCCCGAGCAGCAGGTGGCCCGCCCCGATCTCCTTCGACCCCAGGCGCAGCGATTCCCGCAGGGAGAGCTCCAGCGCCTTCTTCGCCGGGGCCGAGAACCGGATGTGCCCGGCCGTGGCGCCGCCGGAGCGGAACCGGCCCCAGCGCTTGCGCCCCTCCTCCGGCGGGGCGTCCAGCGCCCCCTCCCCGAAGGCCGCCTCGACCGCCTCCCGCACCGCGTCCAGGTCGACCCCGATCGTGGCCAGGACCTCCCGGTCCCCCCTCCCCCGCAGGCGTCGCACCGCCTGCCGCGCCGCCTCCTGGTCCAGGCCGGCCCCGATCAGCACGGCCAGTGCCGGGTCCTGCGACTGCTCCAGGATCCCCAGCAGGAGGTGCTCCGTCCCGACCCGGTCGTCCCGCAGCTGCCTCGCCTCCTCCTGGGCGATGACCACGGCCCGCCGGGCCCCCTGAGTGAACCGTTCGAACATCGCTCAGCCTCCGTCCTCGCCCTTGCCGGGCCCCCGCCGTGCGTGCTTCTTGTGCACCGCCTGCCTGGTCACCCCGAGGCAGACCGCGATGTCCTGCCAGGACCAGCCCTGTGACCGGGCGTTGCCCACCTGGAGGGCCTCCAGACGGTCCGCCAGATCACGCAGGGCGCGGACCGCCCGGAGCCCCACGGCGGGGTCACGACTGCTCGCGGCGGCCGCGAGCTCTCCGCTCTCGCTCATGACGTCAACTCTGGTTGACACTCTCAGGAATGTCAACCCTGGTTGACAACTTCGTCAAGGTCGACCGACGGGCCCCCGGCTCAGCCGAACCGCCGCTCCAACGCCTCCTCGAAGGTCCCCCGCCCCACCGCCCGCTCCGGCGTCGTCAGCCCACCCGCCCGCAGGGCCCGACCCGCCGCCCCCGGCACCCGCAGCGGCAGCACCGGCCGCCGCCGCCCCGCCGCCCGCAGGTAGGCCTGCGCCAGCTCCCGGTACGACCGCACCCGCGGCCCGCCCACCTCCGGCGCGAACCCGGCCGGCTCCCGCCCCACCAGGTCCACCAGCCGCTCCGCCACCTCCCGGACGTCCACCGGCTGCACCTCGGCACCGCTCGCCACCGGGAACACCGGCAGCCGCGCGCTCAGGTCGAAGGCCTTGAGCAGCAGGTCGTGGAACTGCGTCGCCCGCAGCACCGTCCACCCCAGCCCGGACTCCCGCACCAGCCGCTCACAGTCGAGCTTCGCCCGGTAGTACCCGAGCGGCACCCGGTCGATCCCCACGATCGACACGTACACCAGGTGCCGCACCCCGGCCCGCCGGGCCTCAGTCACCAGCCGCCCGACCCCCGCCACGTCCTTCCGCCCCTGCGTGGTCGCGCAGTCCAGCACCGTCTCCACCCCGGCCACGGCCGCCGCGATCCCCGCCCCGCCCACCAGGTCCCCGACCACCCACTCGACCCCGTCACCCGTCTCCCGCGCCCGCCGGCTCAACCCCCGCACCGCCACCCCGCGCGCCACCAGCAGCCGCACCACCTCCCGGCCCAACGTCCCCGTCGCCCCGGTCACCAGCACCGTCCCCGTCACCACGCCGCTCCTCTCACCCAGCACTGTCACCCCCTACGACCGACCACCACCCCCGGTTCGTGACATCGGCGCCCCGGGACAACGAGAAGAGGCGGGGCGAGGACGTAAAAGTCCTCGCCCCGCCTCAGCGACGGCTCGCCCCGTCTCAGCGGTGGCTCACCCGCGCGGGGTCAGCGCTGCGGTCAGCTGCAGCCGCTGGTGGAGCCGCAGCCCTCGCAGAGGTAGCAGCTGCCGGCGCGGCGCATCTTGGTGCCGCAGGAGAAGCAGAGCGGCGCGTCGGCGTTGAGGCCGAGCTGGATCTCCATCAGCTCCGTGGAGTTGTGGGCCTGCTTCGGGGCCGCCTTGGGCGCCTCCACGGCCGGGGCGGGGGCCGGGGCCGGCTTGGCCGCGGCGACCGGGGCGGACTGGGCGAGGGACTCGGTGTCGAGCTCCTCGGCCTCCAGCGGCTCGTACGAGCCGGTCTCCAGGTGGCGGGTGCGCTCCTCGACGGAGTGGATCCCCAGCGCCGAGCGGGTCTCGAACGGCAGGAAGTCCAGCGCCAGGCGGCGGAAGATGTAGTCGACGATCGACTGGGCCATCCGCACGTCCGGGTCGTCGGTCAGACCGGCCGGCTCGAAGCGCATGTTGGTGAACTTCGAGACGTAGGTCTCCAGCGGCACGCCGTACTGCAGGCCGACCGAGACGGCGATGGAGAAGGCGTCCATCATGCCCGCGAGGGTCGAGCCCTGCTTGGACATCTTCAGGAAGACCTCGCCTAGGCCGTCGTCCGGGTAGGAGTTGGCGGTCATGTAGCCCTCGGCGCCACCGACCGTGAAGGAGGTGGTGATGCCCGGGCGGCCCTTGGGCAGGCGCTTGCGGACGGGGCGGTACTCGACGACCTTCTCGACCACGGCGGCGGGGGTCTCCTCGGCCTTGGCCTCGGAGTCCTTCTTCTTGGCCGAGAGCGGCTGGCCGACCTTCGAGTTCTCGCGGTAGATGGCGAGCGCCTTGACGCCCATCTTCCACGCCTCGAAGTAGATCTCCTCGACGTCCTCGACGGTCGCCGCGGCGGGCATGTTCACGGTCTTGGAGATGGCGCCGGAGATCCAGGGCTGGATCGCCGCCATCATCCGCACGTGGCCCATCGGGGAGATGGAGCGCTCGCCCATCGCGCAGTCGAACACCTCGTAGTGCTCGGCCTTGAGGCCCGGCGCGTCGACCACGTTGCCGTGCTCGGCGATGTGGGCGACGATCGCCTCGATCTGCTCGTCCTGGTAGCCGAGGCGCTTGAGGGCGCGCGGGACGGTGCCGTTGACGATCTGCATCGAGCCGCCGCCGACGAGCTTCTTGAACTTGACCAGGGCGAGGTCGGGCTCGACGCCGGTGGTGTCGCAGTCCATCATCAGGCCGATGGTGCCGGTCGGGGCGAGGACCGAGGCCTGGGCGTTGCGGAAGCCGTTCTGCGCGCCGATGCGCAGCACGTCCTGCCAGGACTTGTTGGCCGCGAGCCAGACCGGGGCGTCCAGGTCGTCGAAGGAGACGGCGTCCAGGGAGGCGTCGGCGTGCTGCTTCATGACCCGCTGGTGGGCGGTGGCGTTGCGGGCGTAGCCGTCGTACGGGCCGACGACGCCGGCGAGTTCGGCGCCGCGGCGGTAGGCGGTGCCGGTCATCAGCGAGGTGATGGCGCCGGCCAGGGCGCGGCCGCCCTCGCTGTCGTAGGCGTGGCCGGTGGCCATCAGCAGGGCGCCCAGGTTGGCGTAGCCGATGCCGAGCTGACGGAAGGCGCGGGTGGTCTCGCCGATCTTCTCGGTGGGGAAGTCGGCGAAGCAGATGGAGATGTCCATCGCGGTGATGACCAGCTCGACGACCTTGGCGAAGCGCTCGGCGTCGAACGAGTCGTCGTCGCGCAGGAACTTCATCAGGTTCAGCGAGGCGAGGTTGCAGCTGGAGTTGTCCAGGTGCATGTACTCCGAGCACGGGTTGGAGGCGTTGATGCGTCCGGACTCGGGGCAGGTGTGCCAGTGGTTGATGGTGGAGTCGTACTGGATGCCGGGGTCGGCGCAGGCCCAGGCGGCCTCGGCCATCTTGCGGAACAGCTTCTTGGCGTCGACGGTCTCGATGACCTCGCCGGTCATCCGGGCGCGCAGGCCGAATTCGGTGCCGTTCTCGACGGCGGTCATGAATTCGTCGCTGACGCGGACCGAGTTGTTGGCGTTCTGGTACTGGACGGACGTGATGTCGTCGCCGCCGAGGTCCATGTCGAAGCCCGCGTCGCGCAGGGCGCGGATCTTCTCCTCCTCCTTCACCTTGGTCTCGATGAAGGCCTCGACGTCCGGGTGGTCGACGTCCAGGACGACCATCTTGGCCGCGCGCCGGGTGGCGCCGCCGGACTTGATGGTGCCGGCGGAGGCGTCGGCGCCGCGCATGAAGGAGACCGGGCCGGAGGCGTTGCCGCCGGAGGAGAGCAGCTCCTTGGAGGAGCGGATCCGGGAGAGGTTGAGGCCGGCGCCGGAGCCGCCCTTGAAGATCATGCCCTCTTCCTTGTACCAGTCGAGGATCGACTCCATGGAGTCGTCGACGGACAGGATGAAGCAGGCGCTGACCTGCTGGGGCTGCTTGGTGCCGACGTTGAACCAGACCGGCGAGTTGAAGCTGAACACCTGGTGGAGGAGGGCGTGGGTCAGCTCGTGCTCGAAGATCTCGGCGTCGTCCTTGGTGGCGAAGTAGCCGTGCTTCTCGCCGGCCGCGCGGTAGGTGAGCACCACGCGGTCGATGATCTGCTTGAGGCTCCACTCGCGCTGGGGGGTGCCGACGGCGCCGCGGAAGTACTTGGACGTGACGATGTTGACGGCGTTGACCGACCAGAAGTCGGGGAACTCGACGCCGCGCTGCTCGAAGTTGATGGAGCCGTCGCGCCAGTTGGTCATGACGACGTCGCGCCGCTCCCAGCGGACCTCGTCGTACGGGTGCACGCCAGGGGTGGTGTGGATGCGCTCCATCCGGAGACCGCCCTTCGGGGCCTTGCCGGCCTTGGCCGCGGCCTTCTCGGACTTCGACCCGCGTGCGGAACCGCTCGTGGTGTCTGTCACTTCTCGCTCCTCCTCCTGGGCAAACGCCCGAAGTGCCCCGAAAAATCCGGGCACCGCTGGTTCGTTCTTCCGGTGTGCGGGCAGACGGGACCCCGTCCGCTTGCGCACGGTTCGTAGTGTTCCGTGCCCCGGTTTCGGGCACGCGGGGGCCCACGCGGGGCCGGTGTGGCGCTGCCGGCCCACGGGGGCCGCACGGTGGTGACTCCTGGGCGGGCCCGCGGGGGCCCGGCGCGCCTCCTAGGGCGCGGCGGCGGGAACGGGCACGCAGGTGCCGTCCGCCTCGGGGGCGGGCCGCTCGGCGCGGATCTCCGCGATGGCGGCCTCGAAGTCCTCGAGTCCGTCGTACGCCTGGTACACGCTGGCGAAGCGCAGGTAGGCGACCACGTCGAGGTCCCGCAGCGGGCCGAGTATGGCCAGCCCGACGTCGTGGGTGGTCAGCTCGGCGCTGCCGCTGGCCCGCACGCACTCCTCGACCCGCTGGCCGAGCTGGGCGAGGGCGTCCTCGGTGACCGGGCGGCCCTGGCAGGCCTTGCGGACTCCGGTGATGACCTTCTGCCGGGAGAAGGGCTCGGTGACGCCGCTGCGCTTGATGACCATGAGCGCGGCCGTCTCCACGGTGGTGAAACGGCGGCCGCAGTCCGGGCACTGCCGACGACGGCGAATGCAGCTGCCGTCCTCGGTGGTCCGACTGTCGACGACGCGGCTGTCGGAGTGCCGGCAGAAGGGGCAGTGCACCTGGGGATCCCTCCCTGGCAGGACGTGCGGACCGGTTGAGTCTATGCGATGCGCCCCCGGCCTCGGCAAGCTGATCATGCGGCGCGACCACTAGTACTGGGCACGGAGAGGACTCTAGCCACTACATCTAGGTCTCGGGGGGAAGCGACACCCCTGGCGTGTCGGCGCCGATTAGACTTCCGGAGTCGACATCCGGTCGAACGTTTACTCGATGTACAACAAAGCCTTGATCGAGTCAGTCAACTCCCGAATAATTCACTCGAACGTGTGTTTGGCGCAACCTTTCGATAGGCGGCGCGTTGGGCTGGAAAAGGGGAGAGGACAGCCGTCGAGAGGGGCCGCCGTGAACACCGTCGAAACCAACACCATCCCGGTGCAGGAACACTCCCAGTTCAAGGTGGGGCAGCGCACCACGAATCAGCAGAGCGTGGACATCAGCATGGACCGTAGCGAAGACCACCGCCTCTCCGGCCCGGCCGTGTCCACCACGGGCCGCGTTCCCGACCAGCCGATCGAGCACTCCCCCACCATGGACGACACCCACCCCTCCCCGGCCCGCGCGATGCCCGGCCGCCCCCCCGGCATCCGCACCGACGAGGCCGGCCTCACCGAGCGCCAGCGCCGGGTGATCGAGGTCATCCGCGACTCCGTCCAGCGCCGCGGCTACCCGCCGTCCATGCGCGAGATCGGCCAGGCCGTCGGCCTGTCCAGCACCTCCTCGGTCGCCCACCAGCTGATGGCCCTGGAGCGCAAGGGCTTCCTGCGCCGCGACCCGCACCGCCCGCGCGCCTACGAGGTCCGCGGCGTCGAGGTGGCCCGCCCCAACACCGCCGAGACGGCCGGGCGGCCCTCCACCTCCTACGTGCCGCTGGTCGGCCGGATCGCGGCCGGTGGTCCGATCCTGGCCGAGCAGACCGTCGAGGACGTCTTCCCGCTGCCCCGCCAGCTGGTCGGTGAGGGCGAGCTGTTCGCCCTCACCGTGCGCGGCGACTCGATGATCGAGGCGGCCATCTGCGACGGCGACTGGGTCACGGTGCGCCGCCAGCCGGTCGCCGAGAACGGCGACATCGTGGCCGCCATGATCGACGGCGAGGCCACCGTCAAGCGGCTCAAGCGCGAGGACGGCCGGATCTGGCTGATGCCGCACAACCCGGCCTACGAGCCGATCAACGGCGACAACGCCACCATCCTGGGCAAGGTGGTCGCGGTCCTGCGCCGCCTCTGACGGCGGCACCCGGCCGCCACCGCGAGCGGCCGGCACTACGACGGGAAGGGGCTCCACCGCGTCAGCGGGGAGCCCCTCCGTCGTTCCTACGGGCGAGTGCCTTCTACACAGCGAGCCCGCTCAGCCCCGCTTCACCACCGGCCGCACCGGCGCCGCCGAGGCGTCGATCGCCGCCAGCGAGCGCCGCACCTGGTTGCGGTCCGTGGTGTACCAGAACTCCGGCATCGAGGACCGGAAGAAGCCCCCGTACCGCTTGGTCTCCACCCGCGGGTCGAGCACCGCGACCACGCCCCGGTCCTCCGCCGCGCGCACCAGCCGGCCCGCGCCCTGCGCCATCAGCAGCGCCGCGTGGGTCGCCGCGACCGCCATGAAGCCGTTCCCGCCGTGCTGTTCGACGTCCCGCTGGCGGGCGCTCATCAGCGGGTCGTCCGGCCGCGGGAAGGGGATCCGGTCCATCACGACCAGCTGGCAGGCCGAGCCGGGCACGTCCACGCCCTGCCAGAGCGAGAGGGTGCCGAACAGGCAGGTGGTGGCGTCCGAGGCGAACTCGCGGATCAACTCGCCGAGGGTGTCCTCCCCCTGGAGCAGGATCCGGTGGTCGAGCCGCTCCCGCATCGCCTCGGCGGCGGCCTGGGCGCCGCGCATCGAGGAGAACAGCCCCAGGGTGCGCCCGCCGGCCGCGTCCACCAGCTCGGCCAACTCGTCGAGCATGTCGGGCCGTTCGGGGTCGCGCCCGGGGTCCGCGAGGTGCTTGGCCACGTACAGGATGCCCTGCTTGGGGTACTTGAACGGCGAGCCGACGTCGATGCCCCGCCAGTGCGGGACGGCGTCCTCGCCGAAACCGGAGCCGGCCTCCGGGTTGTCACCGGGGGTGCGCTGGTCCGGCAGCCTGGTCTCCTTGGGCAGGCCGAGCGAGCCGGCCACGCCGTTGAAGTCCCCGCCGAGCTTGAGGGTCGCCGAGGTCAGGACGACCGAGCGCTCCTTGTACAGGCCCTCGCGCAGCAGCCCGGACACGCTCAGCGGCGCGACCCGCAGCGAGGCGGTGCCCAGCCCGTAGCGGTCGCTGCGCTCGATCCAGACGACGTCGTACTCGGAGCCCTCCAGCAGCCGGTCGGCGGTCTCGTGCAGGGTCTCGGCCGAGGCCATCGCCTGCTTGCGGACGGCGTCCTCGTCGCTGAGGCCCTTGTCCCGGGTCTCGCCGAGCGAGGTGATCACCTGCCGGGAGGCGTCCCGGATCGCGGTGACCGCGTAGGCCAGGTACTCGGGCAGCTCCTCGACCCGGCCGGGCTGGGCGGTCTCCATCAGGCCGTGGTAGTTCTCGGCGGCGGCCTGCAGGGCGTCCACGGCCTTCTCGTTGGCCAGCCGGGCGGCCCGCTTGACCGCGCGGTTGACGGCGCCGACGGTCAGCTCGGCGGTGGCCGCACCGGTGACCCGGTTGACCAGCTCGTGCGCCTCGTCGACGATCAGCAGCCCGTGCTCGGGCAGCACCGGCGCGCCCTCGATCGCGTCGATCGCGAGCATCGCGTGGTTGGTGACCACGACGTCCGCGAGCTTGGCCCGCTCCCGGGCCTTCTCCGCGAAGCACTCCTGCCCGTACGCGCAGCGGGTCGCGCCCAGGCACTCCTTGGAGGTGACCGAGAGCTGCGCCCAGGCCTTGTCCGAGACGCCGGGGCTGAGGTCGTCCCGGTCCCCGGTCTCGGTCTCGTCGGCCCAGTCGCGCAGCCGGAGCACGTCCTGGCCGAGCTTGCCGGTGGGGCCGCCGAGCGCGTCGACCGGGTCGAACAGGCCCTCGCCCTCGTCGCTCGGGGTGCCCTCGTTGGCCCGGTGCAGGCACAGGTAGTTGGAGCGGCCCTTGAGCATCGCGTACAGCGGGCGGCGGCGCAGCACCGGGTGCAGCGCCTCGACCGTACGCGGCAAGTCCCGTTCCACCAGCTGGCGTTGCAGGGCCAGGGTGGCGGTGGCGACCACCACCCGGTCGCCGTGGGCGAGGGCCGGCACCAGGTAGGCGAGGGACTTGCCGGTGCCGGTGCCGGCCTGGACGAGCAGGTGCTCGGAGTGGTCGACGGCGTCGGCGACGGCCTCGGCCATCCGCATCTGGCCGGGGCGCTCCACACCGCCGACGGCCTCGACCGCGGCGTGCAACAGCTCGGGGATCCGCGAGCGCGGAACGGCGACGGCTTCCTCGGCCTCGTCGCCGAGGTCCGTCGCGGGCTGGGATTCGGAGTCGTTCGTCATGACCCTTCCACCCTACGGGGCGGGGGCGACAATCCGGTCCCGTTGTCCGGGGCGGCTGCCGGGCAGCCGCACCTCCACGCCGACCAGGGCGTTGGGCACGGTGCCGTGCCGGACGGCGTGCGGGCGGTGCGGGCGGTCCTGGTAGCCGTCCATGAGCAGCCGGTTGCGGTTGAGGCAGAGCCGGTCGATCCGGGGCCGGAACAGGTCGAACAGGTCGAAGCGCTCGCGCAGCTCGGGGAAGCGGGCCTGGTAGCGGTGGATCTCCGCGCGCAGCAGGGCCCAGAACTCGGTCTCGGCGAGGCCCGCCTGCGCCTCCAGCAGCGGGCCGAGGTAGCGGAAGACGCCGATGAACAGTCCGGAGTGGATGAACTGGCACAGCCCCTGGGGGTTCTCCCGCAGCAGCACGTCGGCGACCTCGGGGGGCAGGGCGCGCAGCTCGGGGAGGTCCTGGTCGCTGAGGTTGACGTCGTCGACGAAGTCCTTGACCGCGAGCCGGGTCGGGGTGCCGCGGTCGTCGAAGACCACGATGGCGTTCTCGCCGTGCGGGGAGAAGACCAGTCCGTAGCGGTAGAGGAAGTGCAGCAGCGGCGGCAGCAGCGCGGCGAACAGCCGGGCGGTCCACTCGGCCGGGGTGAGGCCGGAGCGGGCGATCAGTTCGACGGCGAGGGCGCGCCCGTCGGAGCCGGTCTGCAGCAGGGCGGCGAGGGTGCGGGCGCGCTCGTCCTCGGCCAGGAAGGGGCCGAGCGGTTCGCGCCAGATCGCGCCGAGCAGTTCCTTGTACTGGTACGGCGAGTCGGGCATCTCCCGGTAGAGCGGGTGGTCGACGGTGACGGAGGCGATCTCGCCGAGCAGGATCACCCGGCAGTCGTCCCGCAGGTACGGGTCGGCGTCGCGCAGCCCGTGCAGCCAGGCGGTGACGGCGGGCGCGGCGAGGGTGCGTTCGACCGGCAGTCCGCGCCAGACCAGGGTGTTGAGGACGGACAGCGGCAGCTTGACGGTGCAGCGCTCGGGGTGGGCGGTGTTGAAGAAGGAGCGGATGGACTGCTGGGGCAGCCGTGGGTCGCCGTCCGACGCCAGCGGGACGATCTCGCCGGAGGCGATCCAGGGCGCGAACAGCGTCAGGACCGTCTCGTCCCACTGCCAGGGGTGGACGGGCAGCAGCAGGTAGTCGTCGGCGTCGGCGCCGAGCGGGGCGCGCAGCGCGGCCTCGTCGTCCAGTTCGCGGGCGTACAGCTGCTCGGGGCGTTCCAGGCCGGGCACGCCGCGGTACTCGGCGAGCCGGCGGTGGACGGCGATCCAGGGCAGCGGCCGGGGGCTGCGGGCCTCCGGGGCCCAGCGGGCGGCGTCGGTGCCGGAGAAGCCGATCCGGCCCTTGTTGGGGACGATCCACGGGTGGCCGCCCTGTCGGCCCTCCAGGGCGGGGTGGTCGAGGTCGGCGAGCTCGGCGGCGGTGAGCGCGGTGGCGAGCTGGCGGGCGTCGGCGGTGAGCGTGGCGGACAGCTCGCGGACCAGGTGGGCGGTGGTGTCGCCGCGCATCCCGAGCGCGTCCCGGGCGTACGGGAGGAAGCGCAGCGGGTCCAGGCCGTCCGGGCGGGAGCAGCGGATCGACCCGGGGTCGACCTGCCAGCTGTCGTAGGCGCCGCGCCGGGCGGCGAAGCGGTACTCGGCCTCGGGGAGCTTGAGCAGGTACTCGCCGTCGAGGGTGCCCGGGACGGGCTTGAGCAGGTCCTCGTAGGCGAACTCGCCGAGCATCTTGGCCAGCAGGGCGCGGCCGGCCCGCTGCCAGTGCCCGGCGGTGAGGTGCGGGGGCAGGTAGAGCGGCGGTTCAGCGGCCGACGGTTGCGGCACGGGACAGCTCCTGGGGGTGGGGGACGACGGGGGTCTGCTCGATCGAAGCGCTCGCGGGCACCGGCCGGGCCGCGGCCGCCGGCCCGGGCGGCGCGAAGCCGGTCCAGGCGGTGCGGCCGGGCAGCCGGTGGACGGTCCGGCCGGTGACGGCGTTGAGGATGACGGCGGCCCGGTGGGCGCCGAGGCCGAGGTCGGGGGCACCGACCCCGTGGGTGTGGAGTTCGGCGTTCTGGACGTAGAGGCCGCCGGTGAGCTCGGGCCGGGTGGCGACCCGGTGGTCGAGGTCGACCCGGTAGCGCCCGGTCTCGTCCCAGTCGATCAGGTGGGCGAGCGGTTCGAGCGCGGCCGGGCGGGCGGCGCGGTAGCCGGTGGCGAGCACCACGGCGTCGGTGCGCAGCACGTGCTCGGCACCGGAGTCGGTGTGCCGGCAGTCCAGTTCGAGCCCGCCGCACGGCCCGGGCCGGGCCGCGGTGACGGCGGTGCCGGGGGTGATCTCGACCGGGGCGGTGTCGATCGGCCGGCCGATGGTGCGCTCGTAGAGGTGGTCGTGGATCTCGGCGAGGGTCTCCGCGCTGGCGGCCTTGTGCAGCTGCCACTGGGCGCTGACCAGGGCGTCCCGGACGGGACCGGGCAGGCCGTGGAAGTAGCGGGTGTAGTCGGGGGTGAAGTGTTCCAGGCCGAGCTTGGAGTACTCCATGGGGGCGAGCGCCCGGGTGCGGGTGAGCCAGCGCAGCCGGACCCCGTCGTCCTGGTGGCGGCGGAGCAGGTCGAGGAAGACCTCGGCGCCGGACTGTCCGCTGCCGACCACGGTGATGTCCCGGGCGCCCGCGAGCCCGGCCCGGCGGTCCAGGTACTCGGCGGAGTGGAAGGCCCGCGGGTGGTCGGCCAGGGCGGCGAAGGCCTCGGGGAGCACCGGCCGGGTGCCGACGCCGAGCGCGAGGTTGCGGGCCCGTACGGTGCTGCGCCGGCCGGTCGCGGTGTCGGTCAGCTCGACCCGGAACAGCGGGCCGTCCCGGTGCAGGGCGGTGACCTCGGTGCCGAAGCGGCAGTTGGGCAGCCGGTCGGCGGCCCAGCGGCAGTAGTGGTCGTACTCGCGGCGGGGCAGCTGGAAGCGTTCGGCGAAGTAGAACGGGAACAGCCGGTCCTGGGCGCGCAGGTAGTTGAGGAAGGACCACGGGTTGGTCGGGTCGACGAGCGAGACCAGGTCGGCCAGGAAGGGCACCTGCATCCGGGCGCCGTCCACCAGCATGCCGTGGTGCCAGCGGAATTCGGGGCGCTGGTCGCAGAAGAGCGTGCGCAGCCCGGGCACCGGCTCGGCGAGGGCGGCGAGCGAGAGGTTGAACGGGCCGATACCGACGCCGAGCAGGTCGTAGGGGGGATCGTGGGGTGTCGAGGTGTCCACAGGGGTGTCCTAGGCGGGGAGTGGCGCTTCGCGGTCGCGCACCATCAGCGCTGCGCGCTTGTCGGGCAGGTCGAGTTCGGCGGCGGCCCGGAATCCGGCCCGTTCGAAGGCCCGGACCGAGCGCCGGTTGCGGACGTCCGGTTCGGCCACCACCCGTTGGCAGTCGGGCCGGTGGCGCAGGACGAGTTCGGCGACGGCGGCCAGCAGCTGGGCCCCGAGGCCGCGGCCGCGGCTGGCGGCCGGGCCGAGCAGCAGGTGCACGCCGGTGTCGTGCGGGCGGGCGGGGTAGTGCCCGGCGAGCGGGTCGAGGTCGGCGCGGTAGACCTCCCAGTAGCTCATCGGGGTGCCGTCGAGCAGTCCGAGGCAGGGCAGGCTGCTTCCGTCGCCGTCCAGTTGGGCCCGGACGTGCCGCTCGGTGACGGCGGGCGGCCCGGCGAGCTCCCAGAAGGCGTCGACCTCGGGGTCGTTCATCCATCCGGTGAGCAGCTCCAGGTGTTCCGGCAGCCGGACCGGGCCGAGCCGGAACCGGCCGGCCGGGGTGGGGACTTCGCCCCACCCGGGCAGCTCGTCGGGCATCAGGCGCCCGCCACCGGGTTGGGGATGTCCACGTACACGGACTGGGTGGCGACCGGGCCGACCAGTTCGTCGAGGCCGTTGATCCGGGTGAGCAGGTTGGCCTTGCAGGGCAGGGTGGGCGCGTCCAGCAGCAGGGCGGGCAGGGCGGAGCCGGTGGCGGCGGCCCGCGGGCCGGCCAGGAAGCGGCGCAGCCCGGCCAGCAGCACCGTCTCCTCGGCGAGGCCCTGGGAGCCGAGGGCGCCGATCAGCCCGAGCACGTGGTTGATGCCGAGGTAGTAGGCGAAGTGGTGGTCGATGACGTCGTCGGGGAGGAAGGTGTCGCTCTGTTCGCCGAGTCCGGGCAGTCGGGCGGTGAGCCGCTCGGCGGCGCTCTCCCGGTAGTAGTAGCCCTGGTTGTCGCGGTAGCGGCCGCCGCTGGGCCAGCCCTCGGCGTCCAGCAGCACGATGCTGTTCTGCTGGTGGGCCTCCAGGGCGATGCCACCGCGGCCGTCCAGCCAGAGGACGGGCAGCACGACGGCGTCCAGGTAGCGCAGGAACCATTCGGCAGCCACGGTGCGCAGCGGGCGGCCGGTACGGGCGGCGAGCGCGCGCAGGGTGTCGCCGAGGGCGGACGGCACGGTCGTGCCGGTGCCGCGCGGCTGTTCGGCGACGAACCCGGCGACGCAGAGGGCGCGTTCGGCCGGTCCGAAGGGCTGGGCGCGCAGCACGGTGTCCAGCCCGCCGGGGTCGCCGAGGTCGGGGTGGTCGACGCCGATCCAGGCGGGGTCGCGGACGATGTCGAAGCCGGGGTGGGCGGCCCGCCACTCGGCGGCGAGGCCGCTCTCCAGCAGCCGGTGCACCTCCAGGCCGCGGTGGAGCTCCTTGCGCAGGTTCTCCCGGCGGGAGTTGGTGATCCGCAGGCCGAGCGAGAGCTTGAGCATCCACGGGGTGCCGGGCCGGTAGACGGTGCGCACCGAGGAGGTGGGGTACCAGGGCTCGCCGGCCGGGCCGAGGTCGTGCAGCAGCCCGTCGGCGAGCAGCGCGGCGACGGTCGGGCGGTGGGCGAGTTCGCGGGCCTGCCAGGGGTGCAGCGGCAGGGCGGCGGTGCCGGGCGGCAGGGTGGCGTGGCCGCCGAGCAGGGTGGCGGTGATCCGGTCGGCGCTCTCGGCGACGGCGGAGCCGGCCGCGAGCAGGCCGCGGTCGACGGCGTACCAGTGGACCTGGAAGGAGCCGTGGAGTTCGGGCGAGTAGGCGGCGCTCTGGGCCGGGCCGAGGCCGTCGCGGCTCTTCGGGGTGGGGTGCAGGGGGTGGCCGAGCAGCAGGGCCTGTTCGGCGGCGAGGAAGGCGGAGCGCTCCGGCCCGCCGGGTTCGGCGGCGGTACGGCGGTGGGCGAGGATCTCGGCGGTGCGCACCACCGAGTCGGCGACCCGGGCGGCGAGGTCGGCGACCTGTCCGGGGTCGGGCCGTTCGGCGGCCGCGGCGGCGAGCAGGGCGGCGGCGGTGACGGCGTCCACCGGGGCGGCCGCGGTGCCGTCCCCGGCGGAGAGGGTGGCCGGGCCGAAGCGGTGCCAGCCGCCGGGCGACCAGTGCCGGACGGCGGCGGTGAGCCGGGCGGCCCCGCCGAGGACGTCGATCCGCAGTCGGCCGTCCGCGCCGGGGCGGGCCCCGGTCTCCCGGGCCCAGCAGCGCAACAGGGCTTCCAGGGCCGCCTGTTCGGCGGCGACGGCGGGGTCGGGGTGCAGCAGCGGGTCGGGGCCGGAGGCGGCCCGCTGCGCGGTCGGCGGCGGTACGGGCGGGGCTCCGGTGAGGGCGGTGCTCAAGGCTGCTCCTTGGTGCGCGTGGGGGTGCGGACGCGCGCGGGTGGTGGAGGGGATCGGCGGGCGCTCGCACCGTCGCGTCAGGTAAGGGTTACCTATCCCTGACGGGTGATCACAAGGACTGCTCACTCGTCCGGGTGAAGATCGGGGATAGTGCGTCACCGGGCGGGGCGGCCCTGCTGTGCCAACGAGGGGACCGGTTCCGCGTCACGGATCGATGACCTCCGGCCGCTCCCGGAACCCGGGGGCGGCCGCCGTCGTCCTGTACGGCGATGGAAGACTCCAGGGCGGCGGGCCGCCGCACCGAGGACCGACCCGACACAGTCCGACCGAGTACAGCGAGCACAGCGAGCACAGGGGGAAGCGCACCGATGCCACCGATCCACCGGTCAGCCCTGGCCGCCGCCCTGGTCGCCGGAACGCTGCTGGCCGTCAGCGCCTGCGGGCCGGACGGCCCGGCGGGCACCGACCGGACCGTCGCCGCACCGCCGCCCAGCACGGACGCGAGCGGCTCCGCCGCCCCCGGCGGCGTCATCGGCGGGATCACCCTGCCGTCCGGCCTGCCGACCAGCCTGCTGGAGGGCCTGCCGAAGACCTGGGACGACCTGAAGAAGTGGAAGTACGACGACTGGGACAAGTGGGCGTCCAAGCACGTCTTCAACAACCCGGTGGTGAAGGACTTCTGGAACCCGGACAAGATGGGCGACGCCAAGCCCGCCGACCCGGCGCCGCCGACCGCCAAGCCCGCCGCCGCCGACGGCGTGACCGACCCGGAGCCGCCGGTGGTCAAGGCCGTCCAGGTGCCCCGCCCGTACCTCAAGCAGCCCTCCGGGAAGGTGTTCTTCTCCGCCCAGGGCGGCCGGGGCAACTGCTCGGCGACGGTGATCGCCGACCCCCAGCACCCGGGCCGGAGCAACCTGGTCTGGACGGCGGCCCACTGCGTGCACGAGGGCAAGGGCGGCGACTTCTACAAGAACCTGGTCTTCGTCCCCGCCTACAACAACTCGGGCGCCTCCAGCGGCGGCAAGAAGGCCCCGCTGTCCGAGCTCGCCCCGCTGGGCACCTGGTGGGCCGACCAGATCGTCACCTCCCCGCAGTGGATGGTCGAGGGCGGGCAGACCGGTGACGCCGCCAACCAGTACGACTTCGCGGTGATGCGCGTGCACAACCAGAGCGACACCGGCAAGTCCCTGGAGGAGACGGTCGGTTCGGCCGTCCCGGTGTGGTTCGACGCGCCCCGCGACCAGCTCAGGGTCTCGGCCACCGGCTACCCGCTGGTCAAGCCGTTCGACGGCCAGGAGCTGTACAAGTGCGACGGCGGCAAGCCCGTCCGGCTGTCCTTCGACCCCAAGCGCCCGTCCATGCTGACCATCGGCTGCAACATGACCCAGGGCGCCAGCGGCGGCGGCTGGTTCGCCACCATGCCGGACGGGCGGACGGCCCTGGTCAGCAACACCTCGATCGGCACCCAGGAGCACACCTCGCTGAGCGGCCCGTACCTGGAGACGGTCGCCAAGCAGGCCCTGGACTGGATCTCCAGGAAGCAGTGACCGGCACCACCAGGGGGACTCCTCAGCTTGCGCACCATCAGCACCACCAGCACCACCGACAGCACCGGCACCACTGACACCACCGGCTACACCCGCACCACTCGCCGCACCCCCCGCACCACGGGGCGGCGGGCCGCCGTGGCCGGCGCCGCGCTGCTCGCCGCCCTGACGCTCACCGCGGCCGCCTGCGCGCCGGCCGGCCCCACCGCCCCCGCCACCCCGCCCGCGGCGCTGCCCAAGGCCGCACCGACCAGCCTGGGCGACCTGAGCGGCTGGAAGCCGACGGACTGGGCCCGCTACGTCGCCGACAGCGGCTTCGCCAACCAGGTGCCCCCGGGCTACTGGACGACGGCCCGGACGGAGGCCGCCAAGGCCCGGCCCACCCCCGAGTACGCCCCGACCGCCGCCGCACCCCCCGGCGTCGACCGGGACACCCCGCCGGCCCCCGTCCAGGCCCGGCCGCAGCCGCACCCGTACGGCCCGGACTCCGCCGTGGTCGGCAGGCTGCTGATGACCACGCCGCAGGGCGACGCGGCCTGCTCCGGCACGGTGGTCACCGACCCGCTCAACCCGGGCCACAGCAACCTGGTGTACACCGCCGCGCACTGCCTGCACGACGGCCGGGGCGGCGGCTGGGTGAAGAACCTGGTCTTCGTCCCCGCCTACAACCGGGACGGCCAGGCGGGCAACCGGGACGGCCAGCCGGCCCGCGGCAAGCCGGACGGCGAGCAGCAGGCCGCCCCGTACGGCCGGTGGACGGCGGTGCGCGCCATGGTCTCGCCGACCTGGCTCCAGGAGAGCGGGGTCGGCGCCCACGACCAGTACGACTACGGGATCGTCCGGGTACGCGGCGAGTCCGCCTCCGGCCCGTCCCTGGAGGAGGCCGTCGGCGGTTCCGTCCCGGTCTGGTTCAACGCCCCGCGCGAGCAGATCACCTCGGTGGTGGCGTTCGGCTACCCGGTGGAGCGGCCCTTCGACGGCACGGAGCTGGAGCGGTGCGACTCCCCCGCCCCGCCGGGCCGGCTGTCCTTCGACCGGTCCCGCCCGCCGATGTACGCGATCGGCTGCACCATGACCGGCGGCGCGGGCGGCGGCGGCTGGTTCATCACCAAGGACGGCAGGCCCAACCTGGTCAGCGTCAGCTCGCTCGGCAGCCGCGACCCGGCGGGCTACCGGGCCGGTCCGTCCCTCCAGGACCAGGCCAAGCAGGCCTTCGACTACTTCGCCAAGAACGTGAAGTAGCCCCCGGACGCGGAACGTCCGGGGGCCACCTCGACGAGCGGATCAGCCCTGCAGGGCCACCGCGAAGTGCTCCAGCTCGGCGGCCAGCTCGGCCGGCACCTTGGCGTGCAGCAGCGTGCCGTCGCCGGTGTGCTCGGTGGCGATCAGCTCGCCCTCCTTGTGCACCCGGGAGACCAGCGCGCCCTGGGTGTAGGGCACCAGGGCCCGCACCTCGACGGCCGGTCGCGGCAGCTCGTCGTCGATGAGCTTGAGCAGCTCCTCCATGCCGGCCCCGGTGCGGGCCGACACCACGATGGCGTGCGGCTCGCGGCGCAGCAGGCGCTGCAGCACGTGCGGGTCGGCGGCGTCGGCCTTGTTGATCACCACGATCTCCGGCACGTTCTGCGCGTCGACCGAGACGATGACCTCGCGGACGGCGGCCAGCTGCGTCTCCGGCTCGGGGTGCGAGCCGTCGACCACGTGCAGGATGAGGTCCGCGTCGGCGACCTCCTCCATGGTCGAGCGGAAGGCCTCGACCAGGTGGTGCGGCAGGTGCCGGACGAAGCCGACGGTGTCCGCCAGGGTGTAGAGCCGCCCGCTCGGGGTCTCGGCCCGGCGCACGGTCGGGTCCAGGGTGGCGAACAGCGCGTTCTCCACCAGCACGCCCGCGCCGGTGAGCCGGTTGAGCAGGGAGGACTTGCCGGCGTTGGTGTAGCCCGCGATGGCCACCGACGGCACCTGGTGGCGCTTGCGCTCCTGGCGCTTGGTGTCGCGGCCCTTCTTCATGTCGGCGATCTCCTTGCGGAGCTTCGCCATCTTCTCGCGGATCCGGCGCCGGTCGGTCTCGATCTTGGTCTCACCGGGACCACGGGTGGCCATGCCGCCGCCCGAGGAACCGGAGCCACCGCCACCCATCTGCCGGGACAGCGACTGACCCCAGCCGCGCAGCCGCGGCAGCATGTACTGCATCTGCGCGAGCGAGACCTGCGCCTTGCCCTCCCGGGACTTGGCGTGCTGGGCGAAGATGTCCAGGATCAGGGCCGTCCGGTCGACGACCTTGACCTTGACCACGTCCTCCAGGTGGATCAGCTGGCCGGGGGTGAGCTCACCGTCGCAGACCACGGTGTCGGCGCCGGTGGAGGCGACGATGTCGCGCAGCTCCTTCGCCTTGCCGGAGCCGATGTAGGTGGCCGCGTCGGGCTTGTCGCGGCGCTGGATGACGCCGTCCAGCACCTCGGAACCGGCGGTCTCGGCGAGCGCGGCGAGCTCGGCCATCGAGTTCTCCGCCTCCTCCAGGGTGCCGTCCGTCCAGACACCGACGAGCACCACGCGCTCCAGGCGGAGCTGGCGGTACTCGACCTCGGTGACGTCTTCGAGTTCGGTGGAGAGGCCGGCGACCCGGCGCAGGGCGGCGCGCTCACTGCGGTCGTACTGGTCGCCGTCGTAACTGTGGCCGAGGTCCTCGTCGATGGCCGCGAGGTCCTCGTCCATGAGGGCTTCCGCTCGCAGACCGTCGAGGCGGCGCGGGGCGTCGGCGTGGTCGCGGGCTTCGAACGTGGAGGTCATTCTGTCCTTTGGTCGCTGGATGGCTTCGGCGTGGTCCCGTGGATCCCACCGGGGCTCCTCTGCCCTGAGAACGCCGTGGACCGGCCGTGAATTCCCCACGATGGTCGCACGCCCGGTGCGGGCCGGTCACCCCCATTTCCGCCGGAGTGCCGGGTCTGCGTCCCCTCGGGGGCGTGCGGGCGGCTGACGTCGTACACCCCGGAAACCTTGAGCATCGCCCGCATCAGGGCGGGCAGCGCGCCCGGCTCGGGCAGCTCGACGGTGTAGGTGTGCCGGACCCGCAGTTCCTGCGGCGGTTCGACCTCGGCGGAGACGATGCCGACGCCCTCGGCGGAGATCGCCGCGGTGAGGTCGGCGAGCAGTCGGGGCCGGTTCAGCGCCTCGGCCCGCAGGGTCACCCGGTGCCCGGCCGCCGGGGCGTCCTCGGGCTGCCAGCGGACCTCCAGTTCGGCCCGGCCGTCGGCGCGCAGCCGCTGCCCGGCGGGGCAGGCGGTGCGGTGCACGGCCACCGCGCCGCCGCGGATCGGGTAGCCGGCCACCGTGTCCGGGGGGACGGGCGTGCAGCAGCGGGCCAGCCGCACCTGCGCCCCGGGCCGGCCGGCCACCACGACGGGGGCGGAGCGGCGCTCGCCCGCCCGGTGCGCGGGCGGGGCGGGCTGGCCGCCGGCCGGGCCGGTGCGCACCACCGGCAGCCCGACCGGGTGGTCGGCCAGCCAGCGCTCGATGGCCAGCCGGGCGGCGGGGGTACGGGCGTGCGCCAGCCACTCCGGGGACGGCCCGGACGGCTGGGCCCCGCCGCCGGGCGGGAGGCTCTCGGTGAGCACCGCCAGGACGTCCCCGTCCTGCAGCGGGGTGGACAGCGCGGTGAGCCGGCCGTTGACCCGGGCGCCGATACATCGGTGGCCGGTCTCCTCGCCGAGCAGGTAGGCGGCGTCCACACAGCTGGCCCCGGCCCTCAGCTGAAGCGTTTCACCGCTCTCCGTCACCACGGTGATCTCGCGGTCCCCGGCCAGGTCGGCGGTGAGCGCGGACCAGAAGGCGTCCGGGTCGGGGGTCTCCTGCTGCCACTCCAGCAGCCGGCTGAGCCAGCCGGGCCGGGCCGGGTCGGTGCGGTCCAGCTCGTCGGTGTCCTGGGCCGGCCCGGCCGGGGACGGGTCGCCGAGCGCGACCACCCCGGTCTCGGCCACCTCGTGCATCCGCCTGGTCCGCACCAGCACCTCGACCACCGCGCCGCCCTCCAGCGCGACGGCGGTGTGCAGCGACTGGTAGAGGTTGAACTTGGGGGCGGCGACGAAGTCCTTGAACTCCCCGGGCAGCGGCGTCCAGCAGGTGTGCAGCTCGCCGAGCACCGCGTAGCAGTCGGCGTTCTCCTCGACCACCACCAGCAGCCGCCCGAAGTCGGCCGGCTGCGGCTCCTGCGGCCGGCCGTCCCGCCCGGGCGCCGCCGCCCGCTTGATCAGCACCCGGTGCAGCGAGACGCAGTGCCGGGGCCGTACCGTCACCTCGGCGGCGACCCCGGTCTCGGCGAGCTGGCGGGCCAGCCGGCGGGCGAAGGGCTCCAGCACGGTGTCCGGCTCGGCCTCGTGACCGGCCATCAGGCCCCGGGTGCGGGCGTACTCCTCGGGGTGCAGGGTGGCGAAGACGATGTCCTCCAGCTCCGCCTTGAGGACCTGGATGCCGAGCCGCTCGGCCAGCGGGATCAGCACGTCCCGGGTGACCTTGGCGATCCGCACCTGGCTGGCCGGCTTCATGTGCCGGATGGTGCGCATGTTGTGCAGCCGGTCGGCGAGCTTGATCACCATCACCCGGACGTCGTCCCCGGTGGCGACCAGCATCTTGCGGAAGGTCTCGGCCTCGGCGGCGGCGCCGAAGTCGACCTTCTCCAGTTTGGTCACCCCGTCGACCAGGTAGGCGACTTCGGGCCCGAACCCGGCGCCCACCTGCTCCAGCGTCAACTCGGTGTCCTCGACGGTGTCGTGGAGCAGCGAGGCGACCAAGGTGGTCGTCCCGGCGCCGAGTTGGGCCAGGATCATGGTGACGGCCAGTGGATGGGTGATGTACGGCTCGCCGCTCTTGCGCTTCTGGCCGCGGTGGCTGGCCTCGGCCAGCCGGTACGCCCGGGCCAGCAGGGCGAGGTCCGCCTGCGGGTGGTGCCGCCGGTGCACCTGGACCAGCGGTTCCAGGGCGTCCGGCACGGGCGGCCGGCCGGTGGCCAGCAGGGCGGCCCGGCCGGCCCGGCCGAGCGCGGCCCGGCCGAGCTCCCCCAGGGGCCGCCTGGCCCCGGCCTGCCGTGCGGTCGTCGGCTGCCCCGTGAGGGACTGCCCGGCTTCGATGGTCATCGGCACCTCCGGCAACGTCGCCGGGCGCGACCCCTTGCGGGGGGCTGATCCTGCTACCCCTCCCAGGGGCGATCGACCCGGTGGTCCATGCTACCGAGCAGAGCACGTTCCGCGACGCCGTGATTCCCGTCTGCGACCGCTATCACCCGATCGGGGGGATTCGTCACCGTACGAATTGGGCAAACCGGGCCGTCACCGTCGGCCGATCGACTCCCACCAGCGCGGGTCGAGCCGCCCCTCCGCCACGATCACCGCCGGACCGGTCATCTCCACCCGGCCGTCCGGGTGCTCCGTGATGACCAGTCGGCCGCCCAGCACGTCCACCGTGTAGGCGACCGCCTCGCCGGTGACCGCCGGGTCCGCGCCGTCCCGGCGGATGGCCGCCACCGCGACGGCACAGGCGCCGGTGCCGCAGGAGCGGGTCTCGCCCGAGCCGCGCTCGTGCACCCGCATCGCCACGTGCCGCGGGCCGCGGTCCACCACGAACTCGACGTTGACGCCCTCCGGGTAGGCGCCCGCGGGGCTGGTGAGCGGGGCGGTGAAGAGGTCCCCGGCGTGGTCCAGGCTCTCCACGAAGGCCACCGCGTGCGGGTTGCCCATGTTGACGTTCAGGGCGGGCCAGCGCCGCTCGCCGACCGTGACCTCGATGCCGTCCGGCCCGGGCAGCCTCGCCCGGCCCATGTCGACGGTGACCTCGCCGGGCGTGCCGTCCGCGGCGTCCTCGGCGACCGTCGCGGTGAGCGCCCCGGAGCGGGTGGCGATCGCCAGCTCGCCGGGCTTCGCCAGGCCCGCCTCGACCAGGAAGCGGGCGAACACCCGCAGGCCGTTGCCGCACATCTCGGCGATGCTGCCGTCGGAGTTGCGGTAGTCCATGAACCACTCGGCCCGGTCGGCCTGGTCCGCGGCGGCCGGGTCGGCGGCCGCGCGCACCACGCGCAGCAGCCCGTCGCCGCCGATGCCCGCCCGGCGGTCGCACAGCGCGGCGACGGCCTCCGGGCCGATCTCCAGCAGGCCGTCCGGGTCCGGCACGATCACGAAGTCGTTCTGGGTGCCGTGGCCCTTGAAGAAGGGGAGACCGGCCGGCCGCTGAGGAGAGGATGCGCTCACCGCACCGATGGTACTGAGGGCGCCGGCGGGGCGGGCCGGGGCCCGGCTCAGCGCAGGTAGGCGACCCGCCACACCGCGAGCGCGCAGGCGGCCAGCGCGATCAGGGTGTAGACCACGATGGCCTTCCAGCCGGCCCGCTGCCCGGAGCCCCGGCGCGGCAGTCCCGGCCACTTGTAGCCGGCGTGCCGGGCGGCCATCGCGCCCCAGCCGACCGAGGCGGCGGTGAACAGCAGCCCGAGCATCCCGACCATGGTGGCCCGCGCCCCGGCCGAGCCGAAGGCGAGCGGGAAGGCGAACATCAGCGAGCCGAGGGTGCCGAGCAGGGCGATCGGCAGGGTCTGCCACCAGCGGAGCCGGCGCCGCGGCCGGATCTCCCGCTCGTGCACGGCGGCGTCCGGCGGGGTGCGGGTGTCCAGTGCGGGCACCGCGGCCGCGTACGAGGTCGGCGCCTCCAGCCCGGTCAGCACGGGGAGGTCGCCCCTGGTCGACTCGTCGAACTCCTCGGCCGGTGCGGTGACACTCCCGCTCTGGCCGGATTCGGGGCCGGTACCCGTCGACACGCGGCCTCCCCTGACAGTTCGACACGAGCGGACTCGCGGCCGGGCACGGTCGGCCCGCGCGGGCCGACCCTTACGGCATCGATGATGGCATGTCCAGAGGGGGCGTTCGGGCCCTGCCCGGGGTCCTCGGGTGATCCGTGGCCATCACGTGATCGGGCCGTGACCCCCGGTTCGTCCTGCACGGTCGCCTGCGCGCGCAGCTGCACCGCCGAATTGGCCGGAACAGGCCCTATGCGGCCGGAACTCCCTGACGGTCGATCAGTTCCAGGGACCGTTCCAGCAGCTCGACCGGGTCGGTCCCGGCCGGCCGGGAGAGCCAGTGGATGCGGTCGTCCCGACGGAACCAGGACTCCTGGCGGCGGGCGAAGCGCTTGGTGGCCCGGACCGTCTCGGCCCGTGCCTCGTCCTCGGTGCACTCCCCGGCGAAGTGGTCGAGCACCTGCTGGTAGCCGAGCGCCCGGGAGGCGGTCCGGCCCTCCCGCAGCCCGACCCGCTCCAGCGCGCGCACCTCGTCCAGCAGCCCGGCCTCCCACATCCGGTCGACCCGCAGGGTGATCCGCTCGTCCAGCTCGGGGCGCGACACCGCGACGCCGATCTGCACCGCCTCGTAGACCGCGGTGTTGCTCGGCAGGTTGGCGGTGAACGGCTGCCCGGTGATCTCGATGACCTCCAGGGCGCGGACGATCCGGCGCCCGTTGCTGGTCAGGATCGCCTCGGCGGCCGCCGGGTCCAGCCCGGCCAGCCGCCGGTGCAGCGCGTACGGGCCGTCCTGCTCCAGTTCGGCCTCCAGCCGGGCGCGGACCTGCGGGTCGGTGCCGGGGAACTCCATCTCGTCGATCGCGGCCCGGACGTACAGTCCGGAGCCGCCGACCAGGACGGGGGTGCGCCCGGCGGCCAGCAGCCGGTCGATCTCGGCCCGGGCCAGCCGCTGGTACTCGGCGACGCTGGCGGCCTCGGTGACGTCCCAGACGTCCAGCAGGTGGTGCGGCACTCCCCCGCGCTCGGCCACGGTCAGCTTCGCCGTGCCGATGTCCATGCCCCGGTACAGCTGCATCGAGTCGGTGTTGATCACCTCGCCGCCGAGGCTGCGGGCGATGGCGACGGCCAGGTCGGACTTTCCGGCGGCGGTCGCGCCGACGATGCTGATCACACGGGAGCTGCTCACCGCTCCAGTCTCCCAAACCGGCGCGGCACCCGGGGCCGGGCTGCCGCCCGCCGCCGACTGCGCGAGGATGTGACTGTTCCCCGGACCGCCTCCGGCCTGCCCCGCACCGGGCCGGCTTTGCGAACTCTTGACCGGTCCCGTGCGTTGTGCAGGAGACAGGGAACGAAGGAGATCACCATGGGCCTGATGGACAACCTCAAGGGCAAGGCCGAGGAGCTCAAGGAGAAGGCCAGCGAGCTCGCTGGCAAGCACAGCGACCAGATCGAGCACATGGTCGACAAGGCCGGCGGCGCGATCGACAAGGCCACCAAGGGCAAGTACAGCGACAAGATCGAGCACGGCGCCGACAAGGCCAAGGGCGCGGTGGAGGACTTCGCCCACAAGCCCAAGCCGGGCGGCGAGGCACAGCCCCCGCAGGCCTGACCGGCGAAGGGGCTACGACCAGGACGCCACGAAGTACCCGACCCCGTACGGCGCGTCCTGGTAGCCCAGCCGCGCGGCGAGGCCGGCGCCCTCGGCCGCACCGGCCAGCACCTGCCAGGGCGCCCGCCCCTCGGCCTTGAGCTCGGCGGCCAGCGCCGGGTCCAGGGCCGCCAGGGCCGCCACGTCGGCCGAGCCCAGGGCGGCGGCCAGGGCGGCGTCGAAGCCCTCGGCCCGCTCGTCCAGGTAGCCGGGGGCCTTGAGCGAGCGGCAGGCGCTGCCGTCGCCGAGCACCAGCAGGGCGACCTTGTCGGCCAGCCCGGCCAGGCCCTGGCCGAGGCCGAGCATCCGGTCGACGGGTGCGTCCGCGGGCACCGCACAGGCGTGCGTCGGCACGGTCACCCCGGCGCGCTTCAGCAGCCAGGCCCCGACGGTCAGCGAGGGCGCCAGCTCCGGCCCCTCGACCCGCCCGCCGGGCAGCTTGGCGACCAGCGGCACCCCGTAACGGTGGAAGGAGCCGGCCCCGCCCTCGGTCCACACCTCGGCCTCCGGCCCGGTGCCCACCACCACGACCAGCTCCGGTCCGGCCGCGACCAGCGCCGCCAGCGCCTCGTCGCAGGCGGCGCGCAGCCCGTCCAGCTCGGGTGCGGCCCCGGCGGCGACCTCGGGGACGAGCAGCGGCGGACAGGGGCACACGGCGGCGGCTACCAGCATGTGGATCACCTTAGCCGGAATGCCGAACGGCCCGGCCGGAGCCGGAGGGCTCGGGCCGGGCCGTGCGGTCTCACGGCACGCGGGTCAGTCGCCGCAGCAGGCGCCGCCCGCCGGGGCGGCCAGCGGCAGCTCGGCCGGGGCGCCGATCTTCGGCAGGCCGAGCATGACGCCCGCCGGCTTGCCGGCCGGCTGGGCCTGGCGCTTCTCCCAGGCGTCGCCGGCCCGGGTGCGGCGCACCGCGAGGGTCGGGCCCTCGGCCAGCAGGTGGTGCGGGGCGGCGTAGGTGATCTCGACGGTCACCACGTCGCCGGGGCGCACCGGCTCGTCCGGCTTGGTGAAGTGGACCAGCCGGTTGTCGGGGGCGCGGCCGGACAGGCGCTGGGTCCGGTCGTCCTTCTTGCCCTCGCCCTCGGCGACCAGGATCTCCAGGGTGCGGCCGACCTGCTTCTTGTTCTCGTCCCAGGAGATCTCCTCCTGGAGGGCGATCAGCCGGTCGTAGCGGGCCTGGACGACCTCCTTGGGCACCTGGTCCGCCATCTCCGCGGCGGGGGTGCCGGGGCGCTTGGAGTACTGGAAGGTGAAGGCGTTGGTGAAGCGGGCCTCGCGGACGACGTGCATCGTCTCCTCGAAGTCCTCCTCGGTCTCGCCGGGGAAGCCGACGATGATGTCGGTGGAGATCGCCGCGTCCGGCATCGCCTCGCGGACCTTGCGGATGATCCCGAGGAACCGGTCCTGCCGGTACGAGCGGCGCATCGCCTTGAGGACGCGGTCCGAGCCGGACTGCAGCGGCATGTGCAGCTGGTGCATCACGCTCGGGGTCTCGGCCATCGCGGCGATCACGTCGTCGGTGAAGTCGCGCGGGTGCGGCGAGGTGAAGCGGATCCGCTCCAGGCCCTCGATCTGCCCGGCGGCGCGCAGCAGCTTGGAGAAGGCCTCGCGGTCGCCCAGGTCGGAGCCGTAGGCGTTGACGTTCTGGCCGAGCAGGGTCACCTCGATGACGCCCTCGTCGACCAGCGCCTCGATCTCGGCGAGGACGTCGCCGGGGCGGCGGTCCTCCTCCTTGCCGCGCAGCGCCGGGACGATGCAGAAGGTGCAGGTGTTGTTGCAGCCGACCGAGATCGCGACCCAGGCCGCGTACGCCGACTCGCGGCGGGTGGGCAGCGTGGAGGGGAAGGTCTCCAGCGACTCCAGGATCTCGACCTGGGCCCTGCGCTCGACCGCGGCCCGCTCCAGCAGCGCCGGCAGGTGCCCGATGTTGTGGGTGCCGAACACCACGTCCACCCAGGGGGCGCGCTTCACGATGGACTCGCGGTCCTTCTGGGCCAGGCAGCCGCCGACGGCGATCTGCATGCCCTGGTGGCGGCTCTTGACCGGCGCGAGCTGCCCGAGGTTGCCGTACAGCTTGTTGTCGGCGTTCTCGCGCACCGCGCAGGTGTTGAACACGACCAGGTCCGGGTCGCCCTCGGGACCGGCCTTGACGTACCCCGCGTCCTCCAGCAGGCCGGACAGCCGCTCGGAGTCGTGGACGTTCATCTGGCAGCCGTGCGTGACGACCTTGTAGCTCTTCAATCCGCTCTCACCGCTCACCAGACCAGGGTACGGGCAGCCGCGGGCCGCCTTTCCCCGGATCTTCGCGGAACGGCTCCCCGAGCTTTCCACCGGCCGTTCCCCTCCCGTTCGGCCCGGGCGCCTGGCACTATCCCTGCATGACCCCCACCGATCCGTCACGACTCGGCGCCGCCGTCCGCCGCGCGGCCCGCAGCCCGCTGTGGCGGACCGTGCTGGTCCTGGTGCTGCTGGTGGCCGGGTTCGGCGGCTGGTGGCTGTCGGCGGGCCGCTCGCCCGGCTACCCGCGCGGGGAGACCCGCTTCGCGACCGGCGTCCCGCGCGGGGTCTACGACCGGTACGGGCAGCTGCTGCAGAGCCACGTCTCGCAGACCATGCCGGGGGTGCGGCTGGCCCTGGACAGCTCCGAGGGCTCGGTGGACAACCTCCGCCGGGTGGTCGACGGCCAGGACACCTTCGCCATCGCCACCGCCGACGCCGTCGCCGCCTACCAGGGCCCCGGCAAGGGCAGGCTCCGGGCGATCGCCCGGCTGTACGACGACTACCTGCAGCTGATCGTCCCGGCCGACTCCCCGGTGCACCGCACCGCCGACCTCAAGGGCCTGCGGGTGGGTGTCGGCCTGCCGCAGTCCGGGGTGAACCTGGTCACCAGGCGGCTGCTGGCCGCGGCGGGCCTGGACCCGGACCACGACATCACCCCCGTCCCCGGGGGCGTCAGCGACGGCTCGGACGAGCTGCGCGACCACAAGATCGACGCCTTCTTCTGGTCCGGCGGCCTGCCGACCAGCGCGCTCACCGACCTCTCCGACCACATGAGGATCCGGGTCGTCCCGCTGGGCGACCTCTCCGAGGCGCTGCACAAGGCCGAGGGGGACGGCGTGGCCGCCTACCGGGCGGCCACCATGCCCAAGGGCACCTACCCGAACGCCGAGCCCAAGGACGCCGTCGCCACCATGGCCGTGCCCAACCTGCTGATCACCCGGGACGACGTGGACCCGGGGCTGGTCGAGGGGATGACCAGGGCGGTGATCGACAGCCGGGACCAGATCGGCGCCCAGGTGCACGCCGCCCAGCTGGTCGACCTGCGCACCGCGGTCTACACCGACCCGCTCCCGCTGCACACGGGCGCCGCGCGCTACTACCGCTCCGTAAAGCCGTAACGGCCGTAGCAGCTTGAGCGGCCGTGGCAGCCGCAGCGGCCCTGGCAGTCCGGGGCCCTACGGCCGTTCCGGCCGCGGCACCGCCAGCGTCACCGCGAGCCCGGTCGGCCGGACCGGGGCGAAGCCCAGCGAGCCGCCGCCCGCCGCCAGCAGGGTGCGGGCGATCGACAGGCCCAGTCCGGAGCCGTCCACGTTCTGGTGCCGCGCGCTGCGCCAGAACCGGTCCCCGGCCCGGGCGAGCTCGTCCTCGGTCAGCCCGGGCCCGGCGTCGCTGACGGTCACCGCGACCTCGTCCCGGCGCACCACGACCCGCAGCCGCACCTGGCTGCCGGCCGGGCCGAACTTGAGCGCGTTGTCCAGGACGGCGTCCAGCGCCGAACCGAAGCCGATCGGGTCGGCCATCCCGATCGCCAGTGCCGGGCCGTCCCAGCGCAGCTCGATCCCGCGCTGCTCGGCGACCGGCCGCCAGCCGTCCACCCGGGCGAGGGTCAGCTGGGCGAGGTCGGTCTGCTCGGGTTCGGGGCGGGCGTGCTCGGCGGTGGCCAGCCCGAGCAGGTCGTCCAGCACCCGGGCCAGCCGGGAGCCCTCCTCCCGGACGCCGCTGAGCTCCTCCTCGTGCCCCTCGGGCAGCTCCAGGCCGAGCACCTCGACCCGCAGCAGCAGGGCCGAGAGCGGGTTGCGCAGCTGGTGCGAGGCGTCCGCGACGAAGGCCTTCTGCTGGTCCATGGCGTGCACCACGTGGTCCGCCATCTCGTTGAACGAGCGTGCCAGCCGCTGGAGTTCGGGCGGCCCGCCGCCGGGCGCGACCCGGGCGGCCATCTGGCCGGTGGCGATGTCGTGGGTGGCCCGGTCGAGGGTGCGGACGGGCCGCAGCACCCACTCGGTGAGCCGGACGGCCAGCAGCACGGCGACGGCCATCGCGGCCGCCTCGCCGCCCGCCAGCACCAGCCACTTGTGCAGCACCCGGGCCCGCAGCGCCCCGGTCGGCGACTCGCTCAGCACCACCGCGACCACGTCGCCGTCGCGCACCACGGGGGCGGCGACGGTGATCGTCCGGTCCTCGGTCCACGGCCAGACCTGCGGCGGGTTGTGGCTGCGCCGCCCGTCCAGCGCCTCCTGGAAGGCCTGGGCGCCCCAGCCGACGGCGGGCACCCCCCAGTCGCCGGGCGCGACCGCTATCGACGTGCCGTCGCGCTGGAAGATGCCGAGCCGGACGCCGTACAGGTCGTAGTAGCGCTGGACCTCGGTGACGATCGCGTGCCGCCGGCTGAGGTCGCCGGGGGCGGGCTCCGGGTCGCCCTTGCGGGCGGAGTCCAGCGAGGCGCCGGAGGTGGGCAGGTCCTGGGCGAAGCGGGCGGCGTCGTCGAGCCGGTCGACCACCACCCTGCTCTGCTCGGCCGCCGCGAACGCCGCCGCGAGCGGCAGCCCCAGGGCGGCCAGGACGCAGAGCATGAGGGCGATCAGGATGCCGAGCAGGCGGGTGCGCACGTGCGGTCAGTGCTCCGCGGGGGAGGCCGGGGTCCGGTCGGTCGCGGGGGAGGCCGGGGAGTCGGGGATCAGCCGGTAGCCGACGCCGCGCACGGCCTCGACCAGGCCGGGCAGCGCCAGCTTGTTGCGCAGCGAGCCGATGTGCACCTCCAGGGTGCGGCCGTTGCCCTCCCAGCCGCTGCGCCAGACCTCGCTGAAGATCTGCTCGCGCCGGTAGACCACGCCGGGGCTCTGGGCGAGCAGCGCCAGCAGGTCGAACTCCTTGCGGGTGAGCGGGACGTCGCGGCCGTCCACGCTGACCCGGCGGCGCTCCCGGTCGATCCGGATGCCGCGGGACTCCAGCGGGCCGCGCTGCTGCGGCACGGTGTCGGGCGCGGGCACCGCCACCGAGGACGGCTGGGCGCCGCGGCGGGCGACGGCGTGGATGCGGGCGAGCAGCTCGCCCATGTCGTACGGCTTGGTGACGTAGTCGTCGGCGCCCAGGTTGAGACCGTGGATCCGGGAGCGGATGTCGGCACGGGCGGTCACCATGATCACCGGGACTCCGCTGCCGGCCCGGATCCGGCTGCACACCTCGAAGCCGTCGCGGTCGGGCAGCCCGAGGTCGAGCAGTACGACGCGGTACGGGTCGTTGCCGTCCGGCACCAGGGCGTCCAGCGCCTCGTGCCCGCTGCGGGCGTGCCGCACCTGGAAGCCGTGCCGGCCGAGCACCGCGACCAGTGCCGCGGCCACCCGTTCGTCGTCCTCGACGAGCAGCAGTCGCATCCTGTTCTCCTCCTTCCCCCTTGTGATCACCGGACCGATCGGTCCGGGACCGGTCCTGCGCAGTATGGGCCAGTGTGCCGCCCGGCGCCAGGTTCGGCCGCGGACCGGGCCCGCGGGGGACGGCGGGCACCGACCCGGATCCCCGCTGTGACATGCCCCGTCGACACACTCGCGAACAGTGCGTACGGATCGCGTGGCCGTTTCGTGATCCTCAAGTTCCGCTCAGATCGGCTGACGGGGCACCGTCACCGCTCCTAAGGTCGCCCCACCGGGGGCTGCGGCTCCGCCGGTCGCGGCTCCCGGATTTCTTATCACCATTGCCGCCCAAGGGAGTTGGAACTTCCGGGGCAGGCAGGGTTTACCCCGGTTCGACACAGTTTAGGGAGCAGGCGCGATGTCCGAGAGCCCGGTCGAGGACTCCACCCCCGCAGCCGCCCCGCTGGTTGTGCTGAACAAGGTCAACAAGCACTACGGCGCGCTGCACGTGCTCCAGGACATCGACCTGGAGATCCGCCAGGGCGAGGTCGTGGTGCTGATCGGCCCGTCCGGATCGGGCAAGTCCACGCTCTGCCGGACGATCAACCGGCTGGAGACCATCGACTCCGGGGAGATCACCCTGTCCGGCCGCCCGCTGCCCGCCGAGGGCCGGGAGCTGGCGCGGCTGCGCGCCGAGGTCGGCATGGTCTTCCAGAGCTTCAACCTGTTCGCGCACAAGACCGTGCTGGAGAACGTCGTCCTGGCACAGGTCAAGGTGCGCAAGGTGCTCCGCGGGCACGCCGAGAAGACCGCCCGCGAGCTGCTCGACCGGGTCGGCGTCGGGGCCCAGGCGGACAAGTTCCCGGCCCAGCTCTCCGGCGGCCAGCAGCAGCGCGTGGCGATCGCCCGGGCGCTGGCGATGAAGCCGAAGGTGATGCTCTTCGACGAGCCGACCTCGGCGCTCGACCCGGAGATGGTCAACGAGGTGCTGGAGGTCATGCGCCAGCTGGCCGCCGACGGCATGACCATGGTCGTGGTCACCCACGAGATGGGCTTCGCCCGCTCCGCCGCCAACCGGGTGCTGTTCATGGCCGACGGGAAGATCGTCGAGCAGAACACCCCGGACGCCTTCTTCACCGCGCCGCGCTCCGACCGCGCCAAGGACTTCCTCTCCAAGATCCTCCACCACTGACGCCCGGCCCCCGGCCGGAACGGCCGGGACCGGTCGGGACACCTCCGAGACCACCGGGGCCGCCGTCGGCAAAGGACGCCGGCCGACCCCGCACGTGCACCAACTTCCAGACGCCAGAGCCCGGTCGACGCCGTGGCCCAGCCCCAGGAGATCAACCCTCATGAGGACTTCCCGCACCCTCGCCGTGGCGCTCTGTGCCGTCGCGCTCACCGCCACCGCCGCCTGCGGCAAGGACGGCACCCCCGCCTCCTCCTCCAACGCGGCGAGCGCCAGCAACGCCCCGGCGCTGCCGACCTACACGGTCAAGACCGACGTCAAGGTCGACTCCCCGGTCCTGGCCGAGGCCAAGAAGCGCGGCCAGCTGATCATCGGCGCCAAGGCCGACCAGCCGAACCTCGGCTGGGAGGACGTCGCCAGCGGCGACCGCAGCGGCTTCGACATCGAGATCGCCAAGATGGTCGCCGCCGACCTCGGCTTCACCCCGCAGCAGATCAAGTGGCAGACGCTGGTCTCCTCGCAGCGCGAGCCGGCCATCGCCAAGGGCCAGATCGACTTCTACGTCGGCACCTACAGCATCAACGACGAGCGCAAGAAGACGGTCTCCTTCGCCGGCCCGTACTACATCGCCGGCCAGGACTTCCTGGTGAAGAAGGACAACACCTCGATCACCGGCCCGGAGAGCATCAGCGGCAAGAACGTCTGCACCGCCACCGGCTCGACCTCGATCAAGAACATCCAGCAGTACAGCCCGAAGATCACCCAGTTCGACACCTACTCGGCCTGCGTCGAGAAGCTGCTCAACGGCGAGGTCGACGCGGTCACCACCGACGACGCGATCCTCAACGGCTACGCCTCCAAGTACGCCCCCAAGCTCAAGGTCGTCGGCAAGCCCTTCACCAAGGAGAACTACGGCGTCGGCCTGAACAAGGACGACAAGGCGCTGCGGGACGCGATCAGCGACGCCCTCAAGGCCCACGAGGACAACGGCGACTGGAAGAAGGCCTACGACGCCACCCTCGGTGCGTCCGGCTCGGCCGCGCCCGCCGTCCCCACCCTCGACCGCTACTGATCCTCCCCCGGTCCCCCGCCTCCCCGGGGGACCGGCCCCGACCAACCGATCCGACCATCTGTGAGAGGAGGGCCGCCGGATGGGGTTCCTGTTCGAGCAGGACAACTTCGCGTTGTTCCGCGACGGCTTCCTGCAGACGATCGAGCTGAGCGCGCTCAGCGCCCTGCTCGCCCTGCTGCTGGGCACCCTGCTGGCGGCCTTCCGGGTCTCCCCGGTGCCGGTCCTGCGCGCCTTCGGCACGACCTGGGTGACGCTGTTCCGCAACACCCCGCTGACCCTGCTGTTCTTCGCCGTCACCTTCGGCCTGCCGCCGCTGGGCGTGCACTTCAGCCACCTCACCTTCGCGGTGGTGGCGCTCGGCGGGTACACCGCCTCGTTCGTCTGCGAGGTGATCCGCTCCGGCATCAACACCGTGCCGCTCGGCCAGGCGGAGGCCGCCCGCAGCCTCGGCATGAGCTTCGCCCAGACCCTCACCCTGGTCGTCCTGCCGCAGGCCGCCCGGACCGTGCTGGCCCCGATGAGCAGCGTGTTCATCGCCCTGCCGAGGAACTCGGCGATCGCCGGCGCGTTCAGCGTCGGTGAGCTGTACAGCGCCCAGCAGACCTTCTCCGAGCGCGGCTACTCGATCTTCGCGATCTTCTTCTGGGTGGCCTGCGCCTACCTGCTGATCAGCGCGACGGTCGCCTCGTTCTTCCGCTTCCTGGAATCCCGACTGGCGGTGGCCCGATGAGTCTGTTCCAGCGCCAGGCTTCGGCGAGCGTCCTCTACGACACCCCCGGCCCCCGGGCCCGGGCCCGCTACCGCCTGTTCGGCGCCCTCGGGGCGGTCGCCATCGCCGGCCTGCTCTGGTACGTGGTCTCCACGCTCGCCGACAACGGCCAGTTCGACGCCGACCTGTGGGACCCGTTCCAGTACACCTTCGTCCAGCAGATGATCGTGGACGGCCTGCTGTCCACCCTCAAGGCCTTCGGCCTGGCGGCCGCCCTCTCGCTCAGCCTGGGCGCGCTGCTGGCCGCCGGACAGCTGTCCGACCACAAGCCGGTCCGCTGGACCTGCACCTCGATCGTCCAGTTCTTCCGGGCGATGCCGCTGCTGATCCTGATCGTCGCGCTCTACTACGCGTTCTTCGCCAAGGACCCGATGTGGGCCCTGGTGCTCGGTCTCACCCTGTACAACGGCGCGGTCCAGGCGGAGATCATCCGCAGCGGCGTCAACGCCGTACCGCGCGGCCAGAGCGAGGCGGCGTACGCCCTCGGGATGCGCAAGACCCAGGTGATGTCCGGCATCCTGGTGCCGCAGGCCGTCCGCTCGATGCTGCCGTCGATGATCGGCCAGCTGGTCGTCACCCTCAAGGACACCTCGCTCGGCTACATCATCACGTACAACGAGCTGCTGTTCATGGGCAAGAAGATCGCCAGCCAGCCGATGAACGCCGCGGGCTTCCCCTACATCCCCGTGGTCCTGGTGATCGCCCCGATCTACATCGTCCTGTGCCTCCTGTTGACCGCGCTCGCGCGGTGGATCGAAGCACGTGGCCGTCGCGGCGCGAACCGGCGCACTTCATCTGCTGCTTGACGGACACCCAGGCGAACTGTTGCATTGCTCTTCGTGACACCTCCCGGGAGCATCCACGCGGCATATGCGGCAGCGGTAACTGACGCCGGCCCATGGGCCGGTTCGTCCCCGGAGGTCCCCGCATGGATCCGGTGATCGTGGTCGGGGCCGGACCGGTCGGTCTGGCCCTGGCCCTCGCGCTGGCCCGGCACGAGGTGCCGACCGTCGTCCTGGACGAGGGCTCCGGGCTCTGCCCGGAGGGCCCCCGCAGCGTCGTCCTCGGCGCCGACTCCACCGCCTTCCTGACCCGGATCGGCTACTCCCGGGCCGTCTCCGACTCGGCCCTGTGGGACTCCTTCGCGGTCTGGCGCCGCCGTCAGGAGGTGCTGCGGATCGACCTCACCGACTCGCCCACCTTCCACCTCCCCCAGCACCGCCTCCAGCGCGGCCTGCGGGACGCCCTGACCGGCACCCCGCTGGTCCGGCTGGTCCCGCTGAACCGGGTGGTCGAACTCGAACAGGACCGCGACGGGGTCAGCGTCCGCACCCACGGCACCCAGGACGGCTCCAGCACCTGGTGGCGCGGCAGCCACCTGGTCGGCTGCGACGGCGCCCGGTCCGCCGTCCGCAAGCTGTTGAAGATCCGCTTCCCCGGCCGCCCCGCGGTCGACCGCAACGCCATCGCCACCGTCCGGGTCGACCTGCCCTTCGACGGCGCCCGGCTGCACCGCGAACCCCCGTGGCGCGGCGACCGCGAGGCCACCGCCCGCCCGCTGCCCGACGGCGTCTGGCGGATCGACTGGCGCCTGCCCCCCGGCCGCCCCGCCCCCACCGAACAGGTCGACCCGCACGCCACCTGGCCCGGCATCGTCACCGGCGACACCCTGCTCACCCGGGTCACCGCCACCCTCACCGGCTGGTGCGGCGAACTCCCCCGCTACGAGCTGCTCGCCGCCGCCGACCACACCGCCCAGCAGCGCCTCGCCGCCCGCTTCCGCAACGGCCGCTGCTTCCTCGCCGGCGACGCCGCCCACCTGCACGGCGCCCTCGGCATGCAGAACCTCGCCGACGGGCTGCGCGACGCCGACAACCTCGCCTGGCGGCTCGCCCTCGCCTGGCACCTCCACTCCGGCGGCCCCCAGCCCGGCGGCTCGCTGCTGGACGGCTACGAGGCCGAACGGCGCGGCGCGGTCGGCGCCCGGCTGCGCGCCGTAGACCAGGCGATGCCGCTGCTGCGCCCGCTGCGCGGCTGGCAGCAGACCCGCCGCTCGCTGCTGGTCGGCGGCTTCCGCAAGCACGCGCCGATGCTCGCCGACGGCCAGCTGGGCACCGGCCGCTTCGGCGGCGCCCCCGCCTACCCGGCGGCGCCCTCCGGCGTCCCCGGGAGGGTCCCGGTCCAGCGCGGCGCCCGCGGCACCACCTCGCTCAGCGAACTGCTGCCCGCCACCGCCCCCGGCGTACTCGTCCCGGACCTCCCGGTACTGGCCGCCGACGGCACCCCGGACCACCTGCACTCCCGGCTGGGCGCCACCTTCCTGCTGCTGCTGGTCGCCCCCGGCACCGCCGTCTGGTCGACCGAGCACTGGCTGGGCGCCGGCTTGATGCCCCGGCTCGCCGAGGTCGCCGCCGCGCTGCCGGTGCCCGCCGAGGTGCTGGTCACCGAGGAGTACCCGGGCGCCGGGCCGCACACCGTCCTGCTGATCCGTCCGGACGGGCACCTGGTCGGCGTCACCCAGGGCGCCGCCGCCGAGGACCTCCTGGCCCTCGCCGACCGCGCCCGCGGCGGCCCGGCCCCGATCGCCGGCCCGCCCGAGCCCGAGCCCGAACCCCAGCCCGGGACGGCACCGGAGCCCGAACCCCAGCAGGTCGACTCGGCGAGCTAACCGGCCACCGCCGTGGCCCGGCTCTCCCGGACCACCGTCACCCGGATCTGGCCCGGGTAGGTCAGCTCCGCCGAGACCTGCCGGGCCACCTCCCGGGCGATCAGCTCCGCCCCGAGGTCGTCCACCGTGTCCGGCCGGACCATCACCCGCACCTCGCGCCCGGCCTGCATCGCGTACACCTCGGCCACCCCGGCGTGCGAACGGGCGATCTCCTCCAGCCGGGCCAGCCGCCGTACGTACAGCTCCAGCGACTCCTTGCGCGCCCCCGGCCGTCCGCCCGAGCAGGCGTCCGCGGCCTGGGTCAGCACGGCGGTCACCGTGCGGGGCTCCACCTCGCCGTGGTGGGCGGCGATCGCGTGCACCACCTCGGGGGACTCCCCGTGCCGCCGGGCGAAGTCCGCGCCGACCGCCGCGTGGCTGCCCTCGACCTCGTGGGTGAGCGCCTTGCCGATGTCGTGCAGCAGCGCCGCCCGGCGCACCGGCTCCGGGTCCACCCCCAGCTCGGCGGCCATCATCCCGGCCAGGTGCGCGGACTCCAGCAGGTGGCCGAGCACGTTCTGCCCGTAGGAGGCGCGGTAGCGCAGGGAGCCCAGGGTGCGGACGAGTTCGGGGTGGAGTCCGCCGATCCGGGCGTCCAGCAGGGCGTCCTCGCCGGCCCGGACGCAGCGCTGCTCGACCTCCGCCCGGCTGCGCTCGTGGACGTGCTCGATCCGGCTCGGCTGGATCCGGCCGTCCTCGACCAGCTGCTCCAGGGTGAGCCGGGCGGCCTCCCGGCGGACCGGGTCGAAGCAGGACAGCTGCACCGAGGCCGGGGTGTCGTCGATGATCAGATTGACGCCGGTGACCGCCTCGAAGGCGCGGATGTTGCGGCCCTCGCGGCCGATGATCCGGCCCTTCATCTCCTCGCCCGGCAGCCGGAGGACGGTGACGGCGCTCTCCGCGGTCTGTTCCGAGGCCAGCCGCTGGATCGCCCCGGCCAGGATGGACCGGGCCCGGCGCTCGCCCTCCTCCTTGGCCCCGCGCTCGATCTCCCGGACCGTGACGGCCGCCTCCCGCCGGGCCGACTCCTCGGCCTCGCTCAGCAGTTGGGCGTGCGCCTGCTCGGCGGAGAGCCCGGCGGCGTGCTCCAGGGCCGCCGCCCGGCGGGCCGCGAGCGCCTCGACCTCGCCCCGTGAGCGCTCCAACTCGGCCGAGCGCGCGGCCAGTTCGTCCTCGCGCCGGCGCAGCCGACGGAGCTCCTCGGCCAGGTCCTCCTCGCGCCGGGCGAGTTCGGCCCGGCGGCGTTCTCCCTCGGCCAGCACCTGCCGCCGGGCGGCCTGTGAGCGCCTGACCACCAGAACGACCAGCACCGCGACCACCAGCAGGACGGCGACGGCCGACCCGACGATCGGCACCAGGGAGCCACCAGTAGCGGTGCCCGCCGAGATCCTCATGCGTGCGAGGCTAGGTGCGGGTCACGAAAGGGTCAAGACTCGGCCTGGTCCGGACCAAGAGAGCGAACCGCCACTACTCCCACTCGGGCCCCGCCGGCTCTGCGGCCGCCTCCTCCTCCAGCGCGGCGCGCACCACCCGGAAGGCCAGGCCCTCGGAGTAGCCGCGCCGGGCCAGCACGCCGACCAGCCGCCGGGTGCGGACCTGCGGGTCCAAGCCGCGGGTGGACCGCAGCTTGCGCTCGACCAGCGCCCGGGCCGCGTCCGTCTCATCGTCGTGGTCGACCTGGACAAGGGCCTGCTCGACCAGGTCGGCGGCGACGCCCTTGGTCCGCAGCTCCTGGGCCAGCGCCCGCCGGGACAGGCCCCGGACGGCGTGCCGGGACTCCACCCAGGCCGCGGCGAAGGCCGCGTCGTCGATCAGCCCGACCTCTTCCAGCCGGGTGAGCACCTGCTCGGCGACGTCCTCCGGGATCTCCCGCTTGCGCAGCGCGTCGGCGAGTTGCTTGCGGCTCTTGGCGGCGCCGGTGAGCAGTCGCAGGCAGATGTCCCGGGCGCGGGTCTCCGGATCGGTCTGCTCCTCGGCCCGCTTGCGGGAGCCGCGGGCGGTGCCCTTCTCCTCCGCCGGCACGCCCTGGTCGGAGCGTTCGCCGCGCCGCGCCCGGCGCGAGCGGGCGGGCGGGGCGGCCGCACCCCCGTGACCGGCCGCCCCGGCCCCACGCCACTCGCCGGCAGCACCCGACTCCTCGGCCGCCAACGCCGAGCGGCGTCGGCGCCGGCCGGTGGGCAGCTCGGAGGCGGCGACCAGCCCGAGCGCCTCGACCGAGGGCTCCGCCGGCTCCGGGCCGCGCACCGCCCGGACCGGAGCCCGGTCGAACTCCGGCTCGGGCTCCTCGGCGACCGCAGCGAACCAGTCCGGCGGGCCGAAGTCGTCGCCCTCGGGGTCCGCCGGGCCGCCGCCCACCATGTCGTACTGCATCAACGGCTCAGGCCTTGGCAGCCGCCGTCTTCTTCGCCGCGGCCGTCTTGGCGGCGGTCGCGGTGATCGGCTTGGCCGCGCCGTCGGCAGCCGCGGTCTCCGGCTCACCCTCGGCCGGCTCCTCGGTCTTCGGGCCGATGCCGAGCTTGCCCTTGATCTTCCGCTCGATCTCGTCGGCGAGCTGCGGGTTGTCCCGCAGGAAGTTACGGGCGTTCTCCTTGCCCTGGCCCAGCTGGTCGCCCTCGTAGGTGTACCAGGCGCCGGACTTGCGGATGAAGCCGTGCTCCACGCCCATGTCGATCAGGCCGCCCTCGCGGCTGATGCCGATGCCGTAGAGGATGTCGAACTCGGCCTGCTTGAACGGCGCGGCGACCTTGTTCTTGACGACCTTGACGCGGGTCCGGTTGCCGACCGCCTCGGTGCCGTCCTTGAGGGTCTCGATGCGGCGGATGTCCAGCCGGACCGAGGCGTAGAACTTCAACGCCCGGCCACCGGTCGTGGTCTCCGGCGAGCCGAACATGACGCCGATCTTCTCGCGCAGCTGGTTGATGAAGATCGCGGTGGTGTTCGACTGGTTCAGCGCACCGGCGATCTTGCGCAGCGCCTGGCTCATCAGCCGGGCCTGCAGACCGACGTGCGAGTCGCCCATCTCGCCCTCGATCTCGGCGCGCGGGACGAGGGCCGCGACCGAGTCGATGATCACCAGGTCGATCGCGCCGGAGCGGATCAGCATGTCGGTGATCTCCAGGGCCTGCTCACCGGTGTCCGGCTGGCTGACCAGCAGGGCGTCGGTGTCCACGCCGAGCTTCTTGGCGTACTCCGGGTCGAGCGCGTGCTCCGCGTCGACGAAGGCGACCGTGCCGCCGGCCCGCTGGGCGTTGGCGGCCAGGTGCAGCGTCAGGGTGGTCTTACCGGAGGACTCGGGGCCGTAGATCTCGACCACCCGGCCGCGCGGGATGCCGCCGACACCGAGGGCGACGTCCAGGGCCGTCGACCCGGTGGAGATCACCTCGACCGGCTCGTTGGCCTTCTCACCGAGGCGCATCACCGAGCCCTTGCCGAACTGCCGCTCGATCTGGGCGAGCGCGGCCTCGAGGGCCTTCTCCTTGTCCGTACCTGCCATGGCTTTTTCCCTCGGGTTCTGTGCTGTGCGCTTCATCGTCCTCGACGCTAGCGCGTCCCACTGACAAACGAGCCCCACCCGGCTCGCCCTGTGGAAAACTCCACGCCGGAGAGTACAAAAGAACATCTGTTCGATTCAAGCCCCGGCAGATCCGAACACACCGCGGGGCGGGCCGCCGGATCCCTCCCGACCACCCGCCCCGCCGACCGTCATCCCCCGTCGCCGCCGACCATCCGCCGCAGCCGCCGCGCCGCCTCCCGGCGCAGCTCCCGCCGGGCCCGCCGCTGCTCCCCCCGGTCGATCCGCGGGTCGGTGGCCACCTCGTACCGCCGCACGTACGTCCCGACGAAGCCCTGCAGGGTCGCCGCCGCCGGGATCGCGATCAGCGCGCCCACCGCGCCCAGCAGCGCCGCCCCCGCGATCACCGCCCCGAAGGCCACCGCCGGGTGCACGTCCACCGTCCGGGCGGTGATCCTCGGGTGCAGCACGTAGTTCTCGACCTGCTGGTAGACCACCGTGAACACCAGCACCCACAGCGCGTCCACCGGCTCCACGGTGAGCGCCACCAGCACCGGCAGCGCACCCGCCAGGTACGTCCCGATGGTCGGCACGAACTGCGACATGACGCCCACCCAGATCGCCAGCGCCACCGAGTACGGCAGGTCGATCAGCGCGAACATCACCCAGTGCCCGGCCGCCGACACCACCGCCAGCACCGCCCGCGAGTACAGGTAGCCGCCGGTCTTGGCCAGCGCGATCTCCCAGGCCCGCAGCACCTCGCCCTGCTTGGCGGGCGGCAGCAGCGAACAGACCGTCCGGCGGACCCGCGGCCCCTCGGCGGTGAAGTAGAACGTGAACAGCCCCACCGTGAAGGCCTGGAACAGCCCCCCGAGCAGGGTGGAGGACACCCCCCAGACGTTGTCGGCGGCCTGCTGGACGTAGTTCTCCAGCGTCCCCGAGTCCTTCAACAGCCGCTTCTGCAGCTCCCCCAGCGACAACTCCTGGTGGAACGTCCGGTTGACCCAGCCGATCAGGTTGTCCACCAGGTGCGGCAGGTCCCCCGCGATCTTCGCCACCTGATCCACCAACAAGGTGCCCAGCGCCGCCAGGAACCCCACCACCGCGACCCCGACCGCGACGAACACCAGGAAGGTCCCCACCCCCCGGCGCACCCCCCGCGCCGCCATCCGGTCCACCGCCGGCTCCAGCGCCAACGACAGGAAGAACGCCACCAGCAGCATCACGAACAGATCGATCAACTGCCGGAACGCCCAGTCCGCGAGCTGGAACACCCCCACCAGCACCAGGAACAGCACCATCGCCCGCGGCAACCAGGGCGGCATCCCACCCCACGACCGCTCCCCCTCGCCACCCCGCACCGGTTCGCCCCGGCCCCTCTGCTCTCCGCTCGTAGTCACCCCGACAGTCTGTCCCACCACCCGTCAGCGCAACTGCGCCGAAACCCCCTGGGTCTCACACACCACCCGCCACACGTCCTTGGCCTCCCACCCCGCCTCCAACGCCTGGCGCACCGTCCGCCCACCCAACTCACTCATCACATGATCCGCCGCGAACGACTCCGCGTACCCCTCCCCGAAGTGCGCATACATCCGTCGCCAGAACTCGGTCAGCCTCATACCCCCAGTATCCCGAACCCCCACCAACCCACCCCCAGCACCACCCCCGCACCAACCCACCCACCCCAACCCCCCACCCTCCCCCTCACCCGACCCAGGCGAGAGGGACGCGCTGCGGGAGGGGGCGGTGGAGGGGGTGGGTGCGGAGAGGGGCGTGACGGGTGATTTTCAGACCGCCAACGGCGCCCAACACCCCACCATGAGGGTCGGCGGTCCGAAAATCACCCAGCCCCCGGAGCGCCCACCCCCGGAACCGCCCCCGGACCCACCCACCCTCCCGAAAGCCCCCCAAACCCCTCAGCCCCGCGCAGCGGCCCTCACCGCGGCACAACCACCACCCCCACCCCGAAGTACTGCCGATCCCCACACCCCCGACCCCCCACCGAACACCCCCCACCCACCCCACCCGCCGCCGCCCCCGCCACCACACCCGCCAACTCCCCCGCCCCGGCCCCCGGGTGCAGCGCCGCCGCCACCGCCACCGCCCCCGTCACATGCGCCGCCGCCATCGAGGTCCCCGCCAGCGCCGCGTACTGCCCACCCGGCCAGTCCGAGACGATCGCCCCCTGCGGCCCCCCGTCCGGGTCGCCCCCCGGGGCCGCCAGCGAAACCCTGCCCCGCCCGTAGTTGGTGTAGGAGGACGGCCGCCCGTCCCGGTTGACGGCCGTGACGGTGAGGACCCCGGGCAGCTCGCCGGGAAGGCGAATGCACTCGGTGCCCAGGTGGCGAGTCAGGGCCGGCCCGGACACCCGGTCGTTGGGGCTGCGCTCGTCGGTCCGGGCCGCGCCGAGGTCCTGTCCGTCGTTGCCCGCCGAGGCCACCACCACCGCCCCCTTGCGCTGGGCGTACGCGACCGCCCGCCCGACGGCCGCGATCAGGGCCGCCTGGTCCCGGTCCTCGGGGCAGTTGTACTTCCACGGGTCGGCGAAGTAGCTGTCGTTGACGGCCTTGGCCCCGTGGTCGGCCGCCCAGAGCATCCCGCAGACGATGTTCTCCGCGTAGTACTGCCCAAGCGGCCCGAGCAACCGCACGGCGGCGATCCGCACCCCGGGAGCGACCCCGGTGACGCCCTGCCCGTCGCGGGCCGCGCCGATGATCCCGGCGACGTGGGTGCCGTGCCCGCTCTCCACCACCCCGGGGTCGGGCCGCCAGGCGCCGGTACGGGAGTCGGGGCGGCCGTCGGCACAGGAGGCCGAGGCCTTGGGGTCGACGGCGGCCCGCAGGTCCGGGTGGGTGTCGTCGACGCCCGAGTCCAGTACGGCGACCAGCACCTTCCGCATCGCCTCGACCCCCGGCGCACCACCTCCCGCACCGCCTCCCGCGGTGTCCCCGGTCCGCCCCGGCTCCGCGTGCACCATGCTCAGGTTCCACGCCGCGCCCTCCCCCGGGTCCGGAACCGTCGTCGTCCCACCGTCCCGCCCCTGAACACCCCACCCCCCACCCCCAGCCGTGCCACCCCCAACAGCCCCGACAGCCCCACCATCCCCGCCACCCCCACCACCCCTAAAACCACTAACAGCCCCAGCACCCCCGCCCACCGCATCCCCCGCCGCAAAGTCCCCCGCCCCGTCCACCGCCCGCGGCGGCCCCACCACCGGCGCCGTCCGGGTGGCCCCGACCGCCGCGATCCCGGGCCGGGCCCGCACCCGGTCCGCGAAGCCGCCGGTCGCGTACGCCAGCACCGCCCCGATCTGCGGGTACTCCTGCACCACCTGCCCGCCCGCCGCCCGGCTCTCCGCCCCGGCCAGGGCGGCACCCGCCGCATCGTCCTGCCAGGCCAGCACCAGATAGCTGAGGTACGCACGTCCGGGCCCGGAGGCGTACGGCACGGCACCGCCGAGCACCAGCGCCGTGAGCAGCATCGCCAGCAGCGCCCGGGTGGGCCCGCACACCCTGCGCCGACGGCTCCCCGGCCGCCGCCCCCCGTGAACGGCCCCGGACCGGTGCGCCTGCGCCATCCCACGCCCTCCGCTCATCGGTCCGGTCTCGGTCACGGATTGATCACGCGCCCGATTCCTCACCATATGAGCGGATCATCATTCCCGCTCCCGCAGCTACACCCACCCCAACCACCCACCCCAACCACCCACCCCGTAACACCCCGCCACCACCCCACTTGTCAGCCCCACCCGGCACCATGGGGACATGGCGCCCCCGCACCCGACCCCACCCGGCGACCCCACCCCCGCCGACTCGCCCAACCCCGGCGAAGCCGCCCCCCTGGCCGGCTTCGCCCCCGCCACCCGGGCCTGGTTCACCGGCGCCTTCTCCGCCCCCACCGCCGCCCAGTCCCAGGCCTGGCACGCCATCCAGCAGGGGACCGACGTCCTGGTGGTCGCCCCCACCGGCTCCGGCAAGACACTCGCCGCCTTCCTCGCCGCCCTCGACCGCCTGAGCAGCACCCCACCCCCCGCCGAGCCCAAGCGCCGCTGCCGGGTGCTCTACGTCTCCCCGCTCAAGGCCCTCGCGGTGGACGTCGAGCGAAACCTGCGCGCCCCCCTGACCGGCCTGCGCCAGGCCGCCGTCCGGCTGGGCCTGCCCGAGCCCGAGGTCCAGGTCGCGATCCGCTCCGGCGACACCCCCGCCGCCGACCGCCGCCGCTTCGCCACCCACCCGCCGGACATCCTGATCACCACCCCCGAGTCGCTGTTCCTGCTGCTCACCTCGGCCTCCCGGGAGGCCCTGCGCGGAGTGGACACGGTGATCCTGGACGAGGTGCACGCGGTCGCCGGCACCAAACGCGGCGCCCACCTGGCCCTCACCCTGGAGCGGCTGGACGAGCTGCTGGACCGCCCGGCCCGCCGGATCGGCCTGTCCGCGACGGTCCGCCCGGTCGAGGAGGTGGCCCGCTTCCTCAGCCCCCAGCGCGGCGCCGTCGTCGTCCAGCCGCCCGCCGCCAAGCAGTTCGACCTCTCGGTGGTCGTCCCCGTCCCCGACCTGGACGACCTGCCCGCCGCCCCCGCCACCGGCGGCGCCGCCGGCTCCGACCCGCAGCGTCAAGCCTCGATCTGGCCGCACGTCGAGGAGCGGATCGTCGACCTGGTCGAGGCGCACCGCTCGACCATCGTGTTCGCCAACTCCCGCCGCCTGGCCGAGCGTCTGTGCAACCGGCTGAACGAGATCGCGTACGAGCGCGCCACCGGCACCGCCGCCCCCGAGGCGCACGCCCCGGCCGAGCTGATGGGCGGCTCGGGCGCCGCCAGGGGCGTGCCCCCGGTCATCGCCCGGGCCCACCACGGTTCGGTCTCCAAGGAGCAGCGCTCCCTCGTCGAGGAAGAGTTGAAGGCCGGCCGGCTGCCCGCCGTGGTCGCCACCTCCAGCCTGGAGCTGGGCATCGACATGGGCGCGGTGGAACTCGTCGTCCAGGTCGAGTCCCCGCCCTCGGTCGCCTCCGGCCTGCAGCGGGTCGGCCGGGCCGGTCACCAGGTCGGGGCCGTCTCCACCGGCGTCTTCTTCCCCAAGTACCGGGGCGACCTGGTGCAGTCCGCCGTGGTCACCGAGCGGATGCGGGAGGGCCGGATCGAGGCCCTGCGGATCCCGCGCAACCCGCTGGACGTGCTGGCCCAGCAGTTGGTCGCGATGACGGCCCTGGACTCCTGGCCGGTGGACGAGCTGCTCACCGTGGTCCGCCGCGCAGCGCCCTTCGCCACCCTCCCGCAGTCCGCCTTCGACGCCGTGCTCGACATGCTGGCCGGCCGCTACCCCTCGGACGCCTTCGCCGAGTTGCGCCCCCGCCTGGTCTGGGACCGGGTGGCCGGCACGGTCACCGGCCGCCCCGGCGCCCAGCGCCTGGCCGTGACCTCCGGCGGCACCATCCCCGACCGCGGCCTGTTCGGCGTCTTCATCGCCGGAGCGGACCCCAAGAAGAAGGGCGGCGGCCGGGTCGGGGAGCTCGACGAGGAGATGGTCTACGAGTCCCGCGTCGGCGACGTCTTCACCCTCGGCACCACCTCCTGGCGGATCGAGGAGATCACCCACGACAAGGTGCTGGTCACCCCCGCCCCCGGCATCCCCGGCCGGCTCCCGTTCTGGAAGGGCGACACCCTCGGCCGCCCGCTCGAACTCGGCCGCGCCCTGGGCGCGTTCACCCGCGAGCTGGGCGCGCTCACCCCCGAGGCCGCCACCGCGCGGCTCAAGCGGGCCGGCCTGGACGACTGGGCGGCCGCCAACCTGCTGGACTACCTCGCCGAGCAGCGGACGGCCTGCGGCCACCTCCCCGACGACCGCACCATCGTGGTCGAGCGCTTCCGGGACGAACTGGGCGACTGGCGGATCGTCATCCACTCCCCCTTCGGCGCCCAGGTGCACGCCCCCTGGGCGCTCGCCCTCGGCGCCCGGCTGCGCGAGAAGCACGGCCTGGACCCGCAGGTCATGCACGCCGACGACGGCATCGTGCTCCGCCTGCCCGACGCGGACCTGCTCGCCCCCGACTTCGATTTCAGCGGCCCCTCGGAGCAAGCAAGTTCCGACGAGGCCCCGGTCGGTGCCGACGCCGCCCTGTTCGAGCCGGACGAGATCGAGCAGCTGGTCACCGAACAGGTCGGCGGCTCCGCCCTGTTCGCCTCCCGCTTCCGCGAGTGCGCCGGCCGCGCCCTGCTGCTCCCCCGCCGCAGCCCGGGCCGCCGCACCCCGCTCTGGCAGCAGCGCCAGCGCGCCGCCCAACTGCTCGAGGTCGCCTCCGAGTACGGCTCCTTCCCGATCGTCCTGGAGGCGGTCCGGGAGTGCCTCCAGGACGTCTTCGACGTCCCCGGCCTGGTCGAGCTGATGGCGGACCTCGAATCCCGCGCCGTCCGCCTGGTCGAGGTCACCACCCCCGAGCCCTCCCCCTTCGCCCGCTCCCTGTTGTTCGGCTACGTCGCCCAGTTCCTCTACGAGGGCGACTCCCCGCTCGCCGAACGCCGGGCCGCCGCCCTGTCGCTGGACTCCCGGCTGCTGTCGGAGTTGCTCGGCCAGGCCGAGCTGAGCGAGCTGCTCGACCCGCAGGTGCTCGCCGAGCTGGAGGCCGAGCTCCAACGCCTCACCCCCGAGCGCCGGATCAGGGACGCCGAGGGCGTCGCCGACGCGCTGCGCCTGCTCGGCCCGCTCACCGAGGCCGAGTTGACGGCGCGCGGTGCCGAGCCGCTCTGGCCCCTGGAACTGGAGGCCGCCCGCCGGGTGATCCAGGTCCGGATCGCCGGCGAGCAGCGCTGGGCCGCGATCGAGGACGCCGGACGGCTGCGCGACGCCCTGGGCACCCCGCTGCCGGTGGGCGTCCCCGAGGCCTTCACCGAGCCGGTCAAGGACCCGTTGGGCGACCTGCTGGCCCGGCACGCCCGCACCCACGGCCCGTTCACCGCCGCCGAGGCCGGCGCCCGCTACGGCCTCGGCACCGCCGTCGTCACCGGCACCCTGCACCGGCTCACCGCCGCCGGCCGTCTGGTCCAGGGCGCCTTCCGGCCCGCCGAGAGCCATACCGCCACCGCCGAGTGGTGCGACGCCGAGGTGCTGCGCCGACTGCGCCGCCGCTCGCTGGCCGCGCTGCGCCAGGAGGTGGAGCCCGTCCCGCCGCGCGCCCTGGCCGCCTTCCTCCCCCAGTGGCAGCAACTGGCCGGCCACCGGCTGCGCGGCCCGGACGGCCTGCTCCGGGTGGTCGAACAGCTCCAGGGCACCGCCCTGCCCGCCTCCGCGCTGGAGAAGCTGATCCTCCCGGCCCGGCTCGCCGACTACTCCCCCGGCCTGCTGGACGAGCTGATGGCGGCCGGCGAGATCGGCTGGTGCGGCGCCGGCGCCCTGCCCGGCAAGGACGGCTGGCTCAGCCTGCACCTGGCCGAGAACGCCCACCTGCTGCGCCCGGAGCCCGTCCCGCCCGCGCTCACCCCGCTGCACAGCGCCCTCCTGCAGGCCCTGGCGGGCGGCTACGGCCTCTTCTTCCGCCAGCTCGTCCAGCAGCTCCCGGAGGAGACCCCGGAGCCCGAGGTCGTGACGGCCCTCTGGGACCTGGTCTGGGCCGGTTACGTCAGCAACGACACCCTGGCCCCGCTGCGCGCCCTGCTCGGTTCCGGCCGGACGGCGGGCGCGACCGCCCACCGCGCCCCCCGGGCGACCCCGCGCGGCCGCTACGGCGGCGCCGGCCGCGCCTTCGGCCGGGCCGGCGGGGCCCTGCGCAGCGGCCCGCCGACGGTGGCCGGGCGCTGGTCACTGCTGCCCGCCTTCGCCACCGATCCGACCGTCCGGGCGACGGCCCGGGCGCAGAGCCTGCTGGACCGGCACGGTCTGCTGACCCGCGGCACGGTGGCCGCCGAACGGGTGCCCGGCGGCTTCGCCGGGGTGTACCGGGTGCTCGCCGCGATGGAGGAGCGCGGCCGGGCCCGCCGGGGCTACTTCGTCGAGGGCCTGGGCGGGGCCCAGTTCGCCATGGAGGGCGCGGCCGACCGGCTGCGCTCGGTCAACGGCCGGCTGGAGCGGGCCCGGGCCACCGAGTGGCCGGCCGCCCCGGCCGCCGAGCCGCCGCAGCTGCTGGTGCTGGCCGCCGCCGATCCGGCGAACGCCTACGGCGCCGCGCTGCCCTGGCCCGAGCCGCCCGCCGCCGCGGGTGCCACGGACGCCAAGGCTCACCGCCCGGGCCGCAAGGCGGGCGCCCTGGTGGTCCTGGTGGACGGTGAGCTCGCGCTGTACGTGGAGCGGGGCGGCAAGTCCCTGCTGGCCTGGCCGGAGGACGACGCGACCCTGGCCCTGGCCACCGGGGCACTCGCGGGGGCGGTCCGCGCGGGGGCGCTCGGCAGCGTCACGGTCGAGCGGGCCAACGGCCGGCCCGCCCTGGGCTCCGAGCTCGGCCGCGCCCTGGAGGAGGCCGGCTTCCACGCCACCACCCGCGGGCTCCGGCTGCGCCCCTGAGGCGTGTCCGGTGGATCGGGCCGGGCCCCAGGGTCCGGAACCGGAGAACGCCGGAGGCCGCGGAGTCAACGACCCCGCGGCCTCCGGCCACGTCTTTTCACCCGATCGGCGGAGGCTGCGCCTCCACCCGGCCCACGGCCTCCTCGCGCGGGCGCCGGGCCGGGCCGGTCGCGTTCCGGTCGGCATGGACCGGGATCAGACCGAGTCCCCAGCCGCCGGCCGCCAGCAGGCCGAGCACCGCACCGTCGGCGAGCTGCCCCCGGACGGCCACCGACCACCAGGCGAGCCCGCCCGCGAGTGCCACCAGGACCCAACGGGCCGGCCAGGGCACCAGCCGCCGCAGCCGTATTCGGGCCACCGCGCACACCGTCGCGAGTCTCCGCACGACCGCCCTCCTCCGCTCGCCCCGGGGTTCCTCGGGCCCGTCGTGGGACGGGCACCCGGGAGGTGCGAGGCCGGGTCAGGCAGCGACCACGTCCATCGCGGCGGCCTTGGGCGACATGTTCGCCCGGTCGGCGCCGGGGGCGGGCAGCGGAACCGGTTCGAGTACCGGCCTCAGCAGATCACCTTCGGAGAGGGTGGCCATCGCCGCAAGTTCGGCGAGCGACAGCTCGTCGCTGACCTCGCGCATGACCTCGGACATCCGGACGTCGAGTGCGTCGCAGATGGCGGAGAGCAGCTCCGAGGAGGCCTCCTTCTGTCCCCGCTCGACCTCGGAGAGGTACCCGAGCGAAACCCTGGCGGCCGCCGACACCTCGCGGAGTGTGCGGCCCTGGCGTTGGCGCTGCCGACGCAGTACATCGCCCAGTAGGCGACGGAGCAGGATCATCGGTGCCTCCCTCCTCGGACTGCGGATCGAGATGTCACGCCCCCACCGTACCGCCTTGCCCGCTTCGCGTGCGGGGACCCTGGTCGTGTTCACTCTGGGCTGCAAGGCCGTCCCCCTCCTCGTGCCGGTGTCGTACCCGGGTTCGCGGGCCCCTCGTGGTACCCGACTCGGCCCGCCCGGCCACCGTCACGCAACTCGTTCGCCACCTGGTTTCTGCCCAACCAGGCCGTTGGATGTAACACGATCCTCCAGCTGTGTCATACCCCGCGCGCCGGTTCGGCAGATCTCGGTTGGGTGGAGATCCGTCCGCGGGCCCCGTCATCGACCGAGCCGGCCGACGAGCAGCTGCAGTGCGGCGGTCACCGCACCGTGACGGATTGTGGCACGGGTGCCGGACAGCAGGGGCGAACTGACCAGAGTTCCCCCCGGACCTGCGACCGCCAGGTGTACCGTGCCCACCGGCTGCCCGTCCTGCGGCTCCGGACCTGCCACGCCGGTCGTCGCGAGCCCGTACGTGGCCCCCAGCAACCCGCGCACGCCCTCGGCCATCTGCCGGGCCACCACCGGGTGAACCGGACCGTACACGTCCAACAGGCCCTCGTCCACACCGAGCACCGAGGCCTTCACCTCGGTCGCGTAGGCGGTGACCGACCCGCGGAAGGTCGCGGACGCCCCCGGGACGTCCACCAGGGCGGCGGCCAGCAGCCCGCCGGTCAGCGACTCGGCGACGGCCAGCGTGCCGCCCTCGGCCCGCAGCGCCGCGTGCGCCCGCTCGGCCAGCCCGTACAGCTCGTGGTCCGTCACCCTTGCCCCCTCCGTCCGCTAGCGGTCCGCGCGCTCCGCGGCCGTGCCCTCGCGGCGCAGGCGCAGCGCCTGGCCGATGTAGTCCAGCGCGGTGCCGATGGTCAGCAGCACCGCCGCGGCCATCAGGACCGCCCGCCCGGTGGCCAGCCAGCCGGTCAGCGGCAGCACGTACATGCCGACCGCCGTGCCCTGGGTCAGCGTCTTGAGCTTGCCGCCGCGGCTGGCCGGGATGACGCCGTAGCGGATCACCCAGAAGCGCATCAGGGTGATGCCGAGCTCGCGGGCCAGGATCACCACGGTGACCCACCAGGGCAGGTCGCCGAGGACGGAGAGGCCGATCAGCGCCGAGCCCATGATCGCCTTGTCGGCGATCGGGTCGGCGATCTTGCCGAAGTCGGTGACCAGGCCCTTGCGGCGGGCGATCTCGCCGTCGAACAGGTCGGTGATCATCGCGATCGCGAACGCCGCCCAGGCGACCGCGCGCCACTTGGGATTGTGCCCGTCGTCGGCGAACAGCAGGGCCACGAAGACCGGGACCAGCAGCACCCGGACCATGGTGAGCACGTTGGCGATGTTCCAGACCCCCGGCGCCGGCGGAACGGCGGCCGCCGGTCTGCCCGGGTGGGCCGCGGCCGGGGCCCCGGGCCCCTTGGTCATTCCCCGGCTCCCGGAGCCTCGGCCCCCGACATCGCGGGCCGTCGCACCTGTTCCAGCGCCTCGGCGATCAGGTCGACGCCCTCGCTGGCCACCACGGTGGCCCGCCAGAACTGCCCGACCCGCGGGTCCTCGACACCGTGCAGGGTGGTCAGGCCGTCCGTCTCCGGGGCCTGGTGGGCGGAGCGGCCCTCGACCACGCCGTCCTCGATCGACTCGATCAGCACCTCGACCTCGGTGCCGATCCGCTGCTCGGCCCGCTGGGCGGTCATCTCCTCGGCGAGCCGGCTCAGCCGGGCCAGCCGGTCGGCGACGACGTCCTCGGGCAGCTTGCCGTCGTAGGTCGCCGCCTCGGTGCCGTCCTCGTCGGAGTAGCCGAAGACGCCGATCGCGTCCAGCCCGGCGTGGGTGACGAAGCGCTCCAGCTCGGCGAAGTCCTCCTCGGTCTCACCGGGGAAGCCGACGATGAAGTTGGACCGGGCGCCGGCCTGCGGGGCCTTGTCCCGGATGGTCCCGAGCAGCTGGAGGAACTGGTCGGTGGAGCCGAAGCGGCGCATCCGGCGCAGCACGGCGGGCGCCGAGTGCTGGAAGGACAGGTCGAAGTAGGGCACCACGTCGGTGGTCCCGGTCATCGCGTCGATCAGGCCCGGGCGCATCTCGGCCGGCTGCAGGTAGGAGACCCGCACCCGCTCGACGCCCTCGATCGCGGAGATCTCGCCGAGCAGCGTCTCCAGCAGCCGGATGTCGCCGAGGTCCTTGCCGTACGAGGTGTTGTTCTCGCTGACCAGGACGATCTCGCGGACGCCCTGCCCGGCCAGCCACTGGGCCTCCTGCAGCACGTCGGACGGCCGGCGGGAGATGAAGGAGCCGCGGAATGCGGGGATGGCGCAGAAGGAGCAGCGCCGGTCGCAGCCGGAGGCGAGCTTGACCGAGGCGACCGGGCTGTCGTCCAGCCGCTTGCGCAGGGTGCGCGGGCCGGAGGCCGGGGCGAGGCCGTCGGGCAGGTCGGTGATCGGCTCGGCGGCGGCCTCGGCGCCGTGGCCGGGCAGCGCGACGGACTCGGCGGCGGACTGCCGCTCGGCCGGGCTGATCGGCAGCAGCTTGCGGCGGTCGCGCGGGATGTGCGGGGCGTGGTGGCCGCCGGAAAGGATGGTCTGGAGGCGGTCGGAGATGTCGGAGTAGTCGTCGAAGCCGAGCACCCCGTCGGCCTCCGGCAGCGCGTCGGCGAGCTCCTTGCCGTACCGCTCGGCCATGCAGCCGACCGCGACGACGGCCTGGGTGCGGCCGTGCCCCTTGAGGTCGTTGGCCTCCAGCAGGGCGTCGACGGAGTCCTTCTTGGCGGCCTCGACGAAGCCACAGGTGTTGACGACGGCGACATCGGCCTCGGCGGCATCGTCGACGAGCAACCAGCCGTCGGCTTCCAGTCGCCCGGCGAGTTCCTCGGAGTCCACCTCGTTGCGGGCGCATCCGAGCGTGACAAGGGCGACAGTGCGGCGTTCAGGCATAGGCCCAAGATTAACGCGCGGCCTCCGGTGCCGTTCGCCCCGGAGGCCGCGTGCCACGGATCAGCTGATCATCGACGGCCCTCGGCGGGCCCTGTGGTCAGCCCGCCTGCGGGTCGCCGGGGGTGTACGTGACGTGCACCACCTGGCCGTCCTTGCCGAGGACGCCGAGGTCCTTGCCGTTGACGTACGCGTGCACGGCCCCGCCGTTGCCGAGCACCAGCTTGATCTGCTTGGGGTCGGTGAAGGTCTGGTCCTGGCCGTCACTGATGTTGTTCTGGAACAGCGACTTGCCGCTGCCGTCCGTCGCGGAGACCCAGCTGGTGCCCTCGGCGACCAGCTTCACGGTGACCTTGTCGGCCGGGACGGCGGCGATCGCGGCGGCGCTCGGCGCGGGCGCCGGCGGCTGGACGCTCGGCGTGACCGGGGCGACCGAGCCGGTCCCGGAGCCACTGGGCAGCGGCGCGCTGGCCGAGCCGGTGGTGCCGTGGCCGCTCTTGCCGCTGACCAGGTTGAAGCCGATCAGCGCGACCACCGCGACGATCGCGGCGACCATGGCGGCCGCCCAGTTCGGCCGGCTGCGGCCGGGGACCTTGATCGGGCCGCTGTCCATCAGCTGGGTGGCGGGGCGCTTGGAGGCCGGCGAGCCGCCGTGCGCGGCGTCGTAGCGGGCGACCAGGGCCTCGCCGTCCGCGCCGACCGCCTGGGCGATCGAGCGGATGTGCCCGCGGGCGTAGAAATCGCCGCCGCAGCGGTCGAAGTCGTCCTCCTCGATGGCATGGACGATCGGCACCCGGACCCGGGTGGCGGTACTCACCTGGTCCACCGTGAGTCCCGCCCCGATCCGGGCGGCGGACAGCACCCGGCCGATGCTCGGGGCATCGGCCGCCTGCACCACGTCGTCGGTCGGCTCGACGGACGACGGGGCGTTCTCGCGGTCGGAGGACTTGCCGATGGTCACGGGGCACGCCTTTCGAGCGGATGGCCACCTGCTGGAGAACAGTCTAGGGGCGGGGACGGATCGTTTCTCAAGCGGAACGGGCCCGAATGCGCGTGCCCGGCCCGGCCGGGCGCCGGCCCCCCGCTGAACGGTCGTCAGCGAGGGCACGCCGGGGAGGCCGGAGTGCGCTTTCCGGCCAGTGACGCCGCGTACGCACATTCGGTTCCCGGTACCGCGCCTACCCTCCTCCGAACGAGTGAACCCACCCGGAGGGCACGACCCGTCAGCCCTGCGGGCCCGGGTGCCCGGCCGCGCAGGCGTGCCCGGCCCCGCGGCCCGGCTCAGCCCCGCAGGGTCACCAGCACGCCGTCCAGCTCGTCCGGCTTCACCAGCACGTCGCGGGCCTTGGAGCCCTCGCTCGGGCCGACGATCCCGCGCGACTCCATCAGGTCCATCAGCCGGCCCGCCTTGGCGAAGCCGACCCGGAGCTTGCGCTGGAGCATCGAGGTCGAGCCGAACTGGGTGGAGACCACCAGCTCGGCCGCCTGGATCAGCAGGTCCAGGTCGTCGCCGATCTCCTCGTCGATCTCCTTCCTGGGCCCGCCCCCGACCGTCACGTCGTCCCGGTAGACGGCGGTCAGCTGGTCCTTGCAGTGCTGCACCACCTTGGCGATCTCCGCCTCGGTGACGAACGCGCCCTGCATGCGGATCGGCTTGCTCGCGCCCATCGGGAGGAACAGCGCGTCGCCCTTGCCGATCAGCTTCTCCGCGCCGGGCTGGTCCAGGATGACCCGGGAGTCGGCCATCGCGGAGGTCGCGAAGGCCAGCCGGGACGGCACGTTGGCCTTGATCAGGCCGGTCACCACGTCCACCGAGGGCCGCTGGGTGGCGAGCACCAGGTGGATGCCGGCCGCCCGGGCCAGCTGGGTGATCCGGACCACCGAGTCCTCGACGTCGCGCGGCGCGACCATCATCAGGTCGGCCAGCTCGTCGACGATCACCAGCAGGTACGGGTACGGCCGAAGCTCCCGCTCGCTGCCCAGCGGCGGGGTGACCTTGCCGGCCTTCACCGCCGCGTTGAAGTCGTCCACGTGCCGGAAGCCGAAGGCCGCCAGGTCGTCGTAGCGCAGGTCCATCTCGCGCACCACCCACTGGAGGGCCTCGGCGGCCTTCTTGGGGTTGGTGATGATCGGCGTGATCAGGTGCGGGATGCCCTCGTACGCGGTCAGTTCGACCCGCTTGGGGTCGACCAGCACCATCCGCACCTCGTCCGGGGTGGCCCGGGCGAGGATCGAGGTGATCAGGCAGTTGATGCAGGAGGACTTGCCCGCACCGGTCGCGCCGGCCACCAGGATGTGCGGCATCTTGGCGAGGTTGGCCATCACGGTGTGGCCCTCGACGTCCTTGCCCATGCCGACGACCATCGGGTGGGTGTCCTCGGCGGCCGTGCGCGAGCGCAGCAGGTCGCCGAGGTTGACCATCTCGCGGTCCCGGTTGGGGATCTCGATGCCGACCGCGGACTTGCCCGGGATCGGGCTGATGATCCGCACGTCCGGGCTGGCCACCGCGTACGCGATGTTCTTGGCGAGCGCGGTGATCCGCTCCACCTTGACGGCCGGGCCGAGCTCGACCTCGTAGCGGGTGACCGTCGGGCCGCGGGTGAAGCCGGTGACCCTCGCGTCCACCTTGAATTCGGCGAAGGTGCTCGTGAGCTGGGCGACCACCTCGTCGTTGAGGGCGCTGCGGGCCTTGGCCGGGCCGCCGCGCTCCAGCAGGTCGAGCGAGGGCAGTGCGTAGGTGATCCCCTCGCCGAGCTGGAGCTGCTCCATCCGCACCGGCGCCGGGCCGTGCTCCGCGGGCGCCCCCGGGCCGCCGCTGCGGGCGGCCGGGACGGCGGGCTCCTCCGGCGCCGCGGTGAGGTCCTTGACCTGGTGCATCATGTCCGCCACCGCCGAGGAGGCGGGCACCCCGTAGACCAGGGCGCCGTCCAGGTCGGCGGCGGCGCCGGCCGCCAGGTCGCGGGTGGCGTACGGGTCCAGCGGCTCCTGGTCCAGCGGTTCCTTGTCCAGGGAGATGCGGCGGACGGCCTCCGGCTGCCCCTCCTCGTCCTCGACGGACGGCTTGCGCCGACGGCGGCGCCGCCGGGCGGCCACCTCGTCGAGGGGGCCGTCGTCGGTGTCGAGGGTGTAGGGCAGCGCCTCGGGGTCGGCGTCCTCCGGCGGATCGGTGGACAGGTCCCGCTCCGGCGTGCGCCCCCAGCGCAGGTCGTCCTCGGGCCCCGGCTCGACCACGCCGAGCCTTATCCCCAGCCCGCGCACCCGCTCGCCGATCCGGTTGACCGGGGTCGCGGTGACCACCAGCAGGCCGAAGAAGGCCAGCAGCAGGAGCAGCGGCACCGCCAGGACCGCGCCGGCGGCGGCCATCATCGGGGTCGAGGCGGCCCAGCCGATGATCCCGCCGGCCGCCCTTATCCGGGAGGCGCCGCTGCCCATGGTGGGCGCGCCGCAGCCGATGTGGACCAGGCCGAGAATGCCGATCAGCAGGGTGCTCAGCCCGATCACGATCCGGCCATTGGCCTCCGGGAGCTCCGGGTGGCGCCAGAGCCGGATGGCGATCGCGGCCAGCAGGAACGGCACCAGCACGTCGAGCCGCCCGAACAACCCGGACACCACGGCGGTGGCCGCGCCGTTCAGCCAGCCCTCCGAGCTGAACCAGGTGCCGGCCGCGACCACCAGCGCCAGCGCGAACAGCAGCAGGCCGATGCCGTCCTTGCGGTGGTCCGGGTGGAGGTTCTTGGCGCCGTCGCCGAAGCCGCGGAAGATCGCGGCGATCGGGCTGGCGAGGGCGTTGAGGGCGCCCATCACGAGCCCCCGGCGCGGCGGGGGCGGCGGGGCCGACTTGGCCGCCGTCCGCTTCGCGGGGGCCCGGCGGGCGGCCGCCTTCTTGGCGGGCGGCTTGCCCGGGGCCTTGGCCGCGGCCTTCTTGGACGGTCCCGGACTCGGTTTGCGTGCGGCGTTTCCGGGCGTACGAGTGGCCATGGGTCAGCAGCCTACCGGGGTGCGGGACCACTGCCCACGTGGCCGAGCCCCGGCGCCGGGACGTGTCGCAGACACACCGTCACGCTGACCCGGTTTCACCCGGGCGCAGCAGCAAAACCACCCGGAGGAGTGAACATCCGGGGCTCGATCTACGGCGTACCGGGGCGCATCGCGTCGAGGGCCCGACGCAGTCCGGCGAGCTTGCGCTCCAGGTGCGCCGCGGTGGCGGCCACCCCGGCGTCCTCGGCCCCGTCCAACTGCTTGCCCAGCGCCTCCGCCTGCTCCTCGACCGCCGCCAGCCGTGCGGACAGCTCGCCGAGCAGCGCCCCGCCGAGGGCCGGCTCGCCACCGCCCGCCTCCAGCTGCAGCCGCAGCAGCGCGGCCTGCTCCTTCAACTGGCAGTTCTTGACGTACAGGTCGACGAAGACCGAGACCTTGGCGCGCAGCACCCACGGGTCGAAGGGCTTGGAGATGTAGTCCACCGCACCGGCCGCGTAGCCGCGGAAGGTGTGGTGCGGGCCGTGGTTGATCGCGGTCAGGAAGATGATCGGGATGTCCCGGGTGCGCTCGCGGCGCTTGATGTGGGCGGCCGTCTCGAAGCCGTCCATCCCGGGCATCTGGACGTCCAGCAGGATCACCGCGAAGTCGTCCGTCAACAGCGCCTTGAGCGCCTCCTCGCCGGAGGCGGCGCGGACCAGCGTCTGGTCCAGGGCGGAGAGGATCGCCTCCAGCGCCAGCAGGTTCTCCGGCCGGTCGTCGACCAGGAGGATCTTCGCCTTCTGCATCGGGGCTCGCCCTCCTGTCGCCTGCCTGCCGCCCGGTGCGGGCACTCGCGTACTGCCCACCGCTACCCCGGTCATGCTAGCCGCACCCCCTCGCCCGGCACATCGCTCCGTCGGGACCCGATCCGGAGCGGCGCACAGCCGGTGCTCCGGCGCACGCTCAGCAGCGTGTCGCCGTCCGGTCACTGTTCGCAACGCTCGGTGACCCTACCGGGTTCCCGGGCCGGTCCGCCAGCAAACCGGCCGACCGGCAGGGGGGGGGGGGGGGGGGGGGGGGGGGGGGGGGGGGGGGGGGGGGGGGGGGGGGGGGGGGGGGGGGGGGGGGGGGGGGGGGGGGGGGGGGGGGG